>SUVZ01000375.1 GCA_015061765.1 Lentisphaerota bacterium | reverse complement strand
GCTTGCACTTTGGGGTAACATCCCCACTTTCGGATATGTCAACGCGAACGGCTCCCGAAACTGCAAGATTGAATGGCACCGATGCATCTTTCGCCGCAAGAGTAAATCCATCAAGTAACGCAGTCTCATTCAGAGGCACTAGCAATTCGTCACCACCGAAAAAGCCGGCATCATCCTGAACCATGAACTGCGGAATCTCCAGCCGAGCCGCTTCAGCGGCAAATTCCGGTTGCATACGTTGTATTTTCATGCTTGAACCTCCCAGATTAAACAAGTGCTCACCACCGTCTTCTTTGTTGCTCTGCTCGTAATCGTCACCCTGCGCCTCGGCTGTATTGATAATTTCGCCAATGGAAGCATCTATATTCGTCTGCGCCTCCGCATCGTCTTGTTTCGGAATATCGATCTTCTCGTCCGGCACATCCGAAAGATCGTCTTCTGAATCTTCGTTGGACAGCTCGTATGACTTGGCCTCCGAGAAAACGTCCAATGTCGACTGAACAGGTTCGGGCGATGATACCGTTTCCATATCACTTGCTTCCGCCACCCGGTAATCACTCGCACTGAATCCAGCTCCATTGAGACCATCCACCACGCTTTTGACCGTTGTCTGAAAATCCGCACTGCAAGCAAGCACATACGACATATTAAGAAGCTTCTCGCCATGCTTTCTGGCATAAGGCTGTCGAAGTATGCGGCCTACTATCTGCTCGACATCTACTTGCGATGTCTTGTTGGCAAGCGACGCAAGAACGTATGCAAACGGACAATCCCATCCTTCCTTAAGCGCATTAACGGTTATGATGTAGCGGACAGGGCAATTGGGCGCCATGAGATCGACCGTCTTGAGGTCGTCCTTGTCTGCGGTCTTTATCGCAATCTCTTCTGCCTTTATGCCAATCGCGACAAGCTTCGCCTTGATCTTCTCGAACGTCGCCGAATCCTCGGTATTTTTGGGCTGGGCCTGAAACAACACAATCGGCCGCACACAATCCCCTCCAGATGCCGCCTCCGCCTTTGCCTTCAGTTCAAGTACGCCGCGCAGTTTTACCGCATCGTAGATTACGCTTTTGCGATCGGGGCGGTTGTACACCACAACCGGCAACTTTACCATGTTCTCCTTCTTCAACTCCCGCGCATTCACATACGAAATAATGTTGCTCCGCTTGGTTGGCGTAGCCGTCATGGAAAGGACAAAAGACGGATTCAGGTTTTGGAGCATGGCAATGCTCAACTCGCTTTTCGCATTGTGACTCTCGTCCACCACAACAACAGGATTCATCTGGCGGATGACCTGCAGCAAGGCAGTATCAGGGGTATCGGCCAAAAGGAGTTCCTTGTCATTGAATATATCCGCGAAGCCAAGTAGGTTGCCGTTTTCCTGATAGATTTTCTTGTCGTCCTTGCTCTTCGGATTGGCGCGAATCGACGCATAGCAGAATATCGCTATGCTCAAGTTCTCCATGACATCCGTCGGTTTGAAATTCTGGGCGTTTAGAAGCTGTTCCTTCGTATAGACATTGACGCATCCGCCAAAGTCCCTGTTGAGCCGTTGCCGATACGGATGATTCGGATTCGACAGATTTGCGACGGTCTGCGTGAGAATCGCGTCACTCGGCACAAGCCACACCACGAACTTCGTCTTTCCCGTCGGCAGCTTGTCGAACACCGTCTTGACAGATGATGCCGCGAGAAATGTCTTGCCGCCGCCTGTCGGCACCTTTATGCACACGTTAGGCGCGCCAGCAAGATCGTCGTAGTAGGCAGTAAATCCAGTCCCAATTCCTTTGCTTGCCCAATACTCCTTCCACGCGGCGTTAATCCCGTCCGTCTTCATCAGCGCGTCAAGATACGCGTCAACGTCTTTGAGAACAAGTTTCTGATAATTCTTAAGCTCCATCGTCAAACCTCCTCGAAAACCCAACGGCCATTTTTATCCGCTCCATCTCTATGAAGTGGCGTTTTCCGTTTAAGCGATGCTATTATTCGCTCCGCCTGTCGCTTTTTAACCGAAAGAATGTCCGCTAATTGTTTCGCTGTAATACGATTATCCCGAAGTATCGCCATAACAGCCTTTTCTTCCCGTTCCGAGAGCGCATATCTTTCTATCAGGTCGTTCTTCACGCCGTTTACACCGTCATCCCCTTTGTTTACACCGTCATTTACACCGACATTTATACCGGCGTCATGTCGGTGTAAATGTCTCACAGTTTCGGCCTTTTGCGTCCCATGCTCATACCCAATACGCAAAAATCTATTACGCAGTTCAATGTCATATCCGTATATGAGGACCTTAAAGAACTCCTCCAGAGGAAGTTGCGTCTTCTCAACATTCAGTTTGGGATTCTCATAGTTCGCCCGCACAAGCGCATTTCTGAAATACCACGACTTCTCCTTGAACAAGGCATTCGTCACATCATAGCGCATGGAACGCAGGTACTTTATGGCGAAAACCGCGACGGTCCTTGTGTTGCCCTCTCTGAACGGATGAATCTGCCAGAGCCCCGAAATGAAAGACGCGAAATGTTCCGCAAACGCATCCTCGGAAAGTCCGCTGTAACGGAATTTCTTTTCCTCTGCAAAATCATACGCAAGCGACTCTTTCACCATGAACGACGGCGTATAGTTGACCGTATCACCGTTCAACACCCATTCTCGCTTCGTAAGCTCCACATCGCGTATCTTTCCGGCATGGGAGAACACATCCTTGAAAAGCCTGCCGTGCAATCCGATATAATATTCCGGCGAAAAACGGAAAGTCGGAGAATTTATCGTCTCATTGATTCTGCACGCAACCTTGTCCGCCTCTTTTCTGTCCTCTGGCTGATCATGCCCCTCCTTTGTTTCGTAGTAGGCATCAATGATCTTCCCCGCCTCCACCTGGGTTATCTCGCCCTCGATGTTGCGCTTCGCGGTGTTGAGCAGCAAGTCGGAGACCTTCAAGCCGTCAACATCCTGCAAGCCAATGGCGGTAGCCCACCCGTACGCCCGCTCGCGCTTGTCCGGCTCTCCGGCAACAAGATATTCGTCAAAGTCGTTCATTGCATGATTTCCTTACAGCCGCGCAATGTCACGCGGAATCTTCTTGAAGGTAATGTTGTATTTCTCAAGCTCCGAATCATCCAAAAGACAGATGTCGGCATAAATGACATATCGCTCTGCCTTGGTCTTGAGCTTCCTGAGAAGTGCACGGTTTAGTTTCACCGTCGATTCCTTCTCATAGCAGAAGTAGTAAGCCGCACCGTCAACAATGCCCAAGAGATACGGATCGTTTGTTTTGACAGGATTTACATGATTATCAGGATTGTTCTTACCCGCAAATCCTGTCAAAGAAGACCTCGTCTCCATGTACCACACGTATTCCCGAATCTTCTCAAGAGGCAAGTCCTCGTTAAGATTCTCGCCGATCATCAACGGATCGCCAAGTTCGTAGTAGCCAAAGCCGTCACCTGTTCCTTCCACGGCCTTGTCCCCTTCGCCATACCCACTTATAACACGCTTCACGCGCTCCGCCGTCACCGTATCGGCATAGTCCATCATCTCAATCAAAATGAACTTCCTGTTGCCGCCGTCCTCCTTGTTCATCTTCAAAACAGCATGCGCCGTCGTACCAGAACCAGCGAAGGAATCAAGAACGATCGAATCAGCGTCTGTGGCAATTCTCAAAATCCTCTCAATGAGCCGACTAGGTTTTGCCGTGTCAAACGGGACTCTACCTTCAAAAAGTGCTTTGATTTCTGCCGTTGCCTCCGTAGACGTTCCCACCTCATCAGCAAACCATATAGACGCGGCTACCTTACCCTGCATATTCTGCAAATGTTTTTTTATCCGCATTCCACCGCTACCGCCTTTGGTAAAATACAGTTCTGGCCACGTTCCTTCCGAAAACCTGTTAAGCGCGTTCCGTTTTGAGGTTTCCAGATCATCCACAAGGACTATTGCTGGAATTTCAGGAAAGCCGTCGGCATCAGTTGCATCGCAGACTGCCATACGTCGTTCCTTGTCATCCAACATCTTCAACTCATAATGAGACCATTCGTTCATCAACTTCAGCATAACTTTTTGTTCGCGACACCAACAACGATTTGGCGGGGGATAAATATATTGACCAGTCACGGGATGCTGAATTGCATAGATCATTGATTTGTGTGTTTTTGCGCTTGGCGCATGCGCAGGCGCCGATGTCCACGGCGTCGGATCACCATCAGGCGAGCTAAAGCGATTGTCCATTTCCTCCGTCCGAGGCAAGCGATGAGGTTGCCAACCGTGGCTTTTCCCATACACCAGGATATTGTCGCTGATAT
>SUVZ01000374.1 GCA_015061765.1 Lentisphaerota bacterium | reverse complement strand
GAACTGCGCGTCTCGATCCGTCCCTTGCTGCTAAAATCCGCACAAGCATACTCTTCGCCGGTCCTCTTCTTGCGAGGAAGGGCAAGGTTTCCCTGCCGCCGCCCGGAGGGGACGGCATCGGCCACCGCAGGCTTGATACGCATTTTGAAGGATTCGAGGCACTTGGAGCCAAGGTCAAATACACAAAGACCCGGCTTGTCCTTGAAACAGGGAAGGGTGGCACGGCCTATCTCAAAGGCGCGGCGATCGTTCTGGACGAGGCGAGCGTCACGGCAACCGAGAACATCATAATGGCAGCCGCCCTTGCCGACGGCGATACCGTGATCTACAACGCCGCCTGCGAGCCGCACGTCCAGGATCTCTGCGCGATGCTCAACGGAATGGGGGCAAGGATTCTCGGCGCCGGCACGAACAGGATTGTTGTTCACGGCGTCGAGGAGCTTCATGGTACGGTTGCGCGGATTGGCTCTGATCTCATCGAGGCGGTCAGCTATCTTGTTGCAGCGGCGATAACGGGCGGCGCCCTCACGCTTGAGGGAGTGGATGTTGCGCAGTTCGCGATCCTTGCAGGTCCTCTGCGCAGGTTCGGTCTCAAATGGTCCGCCAATATCGAAAAGGGTGTGATTGAACTTCCCGCGAACCAGCGCCTTAGGATGCGGTACGATCTCGGCGATGCCATACCGAGCATAGCGGACGGCCCTTGGCCGATGTTTCCGAGCGATCTGATGTCCGTACTGATAGTCCTTGCCACGCAGGCGCGCGGCACCTGTCTCTTCCACGAGAAGATGTTCGAGAGCCGCATGTATTTCGTGGATCATCTTATCCAGATGGGGGCGAAAATCGTCCTTTGCGATCCGCACCGCGCCGTTGTTACCGGACCTTCGCCGTTGCGCGGGACTACAGTCACATCTCCCGACATACGCGCAGGCATGGCGCTCATCCTTGCCGCGCTTTGCGCAAAAGGCAGGACAACCATTCTCAATGCCGGTTCCATCGACCGCGGATACAGGGCCGTGGAGAAGGAACTCGGTTCCCTTGGGGCAGACATAAGAAGGATTTCAAAAACATGAATCTCAAGAATTCCATAACAATGGCCGCTGTTGCGGCCGCAACAATGGCACAGGCAATGAAACCTAACGACACAATCCACAACTTCACCGTCAAATCGTCAATTGAACTTCCCGAGGTTCCAGGTCGCCTCTGGCGCATGACCTACGAAAAGAACGGCGCGGAACTCGTCTGGCTTGAGCGCGAAGACGAGAACAAGACGTTCGCAGTGGCTTTCAAGACGGTTCCGGAGAACGAAACCGGCGTTGCGCACATCATGGAGCATTCGGTCCTCTGCGGATCGAAGAAGTATCCCGTGAAGGAGCCGTTCGTCGATCTTCTGAAAAGTTCGCTTGCGACGTTCCTCAATGCAATGACGTATCCGGATAAGACCGTCTATCCGGTCGCAACGCGCAACAACGCCGACTTCCTCAACCTCATTGACGTTTACATGGATGCGGTGTTGCATCCGCTATCCATCGAGAACCGCATGGCTCTCGACCAGGAAGGCTGGCACTATGAGTTTGACGAAAAGGGTAAACTCATCCGCAACGGAGTCGTCTATTCAGAGATGAAGGGCGTGTTCTCGAATCCAGACTCCGTGGCGTTCTGGGAGACGATGAAGCTTCTCTTCCCCGACTGCTGCTACGCCCACGAATCCGGCGGTGATCCTGATCACATCCCGGAGCTTACCTTCGAGGAGTACAAGGATTTCCATTCGCAGTTCTACCATCCTTCGAACTCCAGGTTCTTCCTCGACGGAAAGGTGGATCTGCCCGCCGTGCTCGCAAAGCTCGATTCGTTCCTCAAGGACTATGGCCGCATCGAGGTGAACGCCGACATTCCGCTTCAGAGGCCGGCTGCGCAGAAGGCTACGGTCAAGTACGAGGTTGCGGATGACGGGAAGGACAAGTACATCCTGGTCGACGGCTGGGTGATCGGCAGGTTCGATGAACGCGAGAAGCAGCTTGCGTTCTCCGTCCTTTCCGATGTGCTTGCAGGCTCGAACGAGGCGCCGCTGAAGAAGGCGCTTCTTGACAGGGGACTGTGCGAGGATGTTGAGATCGGGGCTGAGAGCGTCCAGCAGATCGCTGCCATGCTCACGATCCGTAATACGTCCAAGGAGAAGGCGGCGGAGTGCCGCAAGGTTGTCCGCGAGACGCTCGAAAAGCTCGCAAAGGAAGGTCTGGACCGTAAGCGCGTCGAAGCCGTCCTCAACAAGTGCGAGTTCCTTGTCCGCGAAAAGGACTCCGGTTCCTATCCGCGTGGGCTTGCGTTCCTCGAAGCCGCGCTTGAAGGCTGGATGTATGGCGGCGATCCCGCTGAGGGATTCCGCTACAAGAAGGTGTTCGATTCGCTCCGCGCCAAGATCGCAACGGGTGGTTTCGAGCAGTATCTGCGTGAAATGCTCATCGACAATCCGCACCATGCGGAACTGACGCTTGAGCCTTCCAAGACCATCGGCGACGAGCGCAGGAAGAAGGATGCGGACGAACTCGCCGCCATCCTTGCCGGATGGGACGAAAAGAAGATTGCGGAGGTCAAGGAAAACGCTGCCAGACTCAAGGAATACCAGAAATCCACGGATCGTCCGGAAGATGCGGCAAAGCTTCCCAAACTTCAGGTGAAGGATATTCCCGCGAAAGGCGAGGAGATAAAGATTGCAACCGCGCTTCAGGATGGATGCACCATAATCCGTCCGAATGTAGGGGCGGACGGCATATTCTACCTTGAACTCTATTTCTCGCTCGCAGACCTCAACGGTGCGGAGCTTGCGGAGGTGCCGTTCTTCGCCACGCTGCTCGGCGAGCTTGCCACGACCAACTTCGGTGCGCTTGAACTCAAGAGCGAGATAGACGCAAATCTCGGACGCTTCTCGATCGGCACTAAGGTGTTCGACGCAAAGGGCGTCGCCACGCCGTACGTGTGCGTGCAGATTGCCGCCCTTGAGGCGAAGTGGGCAGACGCCCTGCGTATTGCGAAGGAGGTGCTGCTTGGGACGAAGTTCGATGACGTGAAGGCGGCGGACGATCTGCTCAAGCAGGTGCGTCAGGATATGGAGCAGGGCGTTGCGGTGTCCGGAAACCAGTATGCGATGCGCCGCGCCGGGGCGCGTCTTTCCCGTGCGAACGAGATGGACGAAATCATGGCCGGTGTTGCCCAGCTCCGTTGGCTTCAGGGCGCAAAGGTTGACACCGCAATGCTTGGACACTACGCGGAGTTGGCGAAGCGCGTCTTCACCAGGGGACGTCTGACCGTGTGCCTTTCGGACAATATGCCTGAGGCAAAAGCGGGTGAAGCTATCGCTGCTTGGGTATGCGGCGAAAAGCTCGCACCGATCGGTGACGCCTGGAAGTCAGGACTTCCTAAATCTAAGGGTGGCGAAGGTTTCTCGATTCCTGCGGAGGTTGCGTATGCCGGAGTCGCATCGCGTCTCCCGAAGGGCGTGGACTATCACGGTTCGCAGATTGTTGCGGCGCGTATCCTTACGCTTGACTATCTCTGGAACCAGATTCGCGTTCTTGGCGGCGCATACGGAATGGGGCTTGTGGTGCGTCCCGACGGCGATGTGCAGTACATGACGTACCGCGATCCGAATCCTTCGCGTTCACTCGGAAAGATCGCTGAAGCCGGAGCTGCGCTCAAGAAGTTCTGCGAAAGCGGAAACGACATCGACAAATATGTGGTTTCAGCCATCGGAAAGACAGAACCCTACCTCTCTCCGCGCCTCGAGACTCAGAGGGCATCCGAGATATATCTTTCCGGTCGCACACCCGAAGAGGTTGAGCGCGTGAGGGCTGAGATACTCGCCACGAAGAAGGATGATGTTATCCGCTTCGCTGAAACGCTTTCGGATATTGCCAAGAAGTCATCCACGTGTGTTGTCGGAGGCAAGAAGCCGCTCTCTGCGTGTCCGCTCGCAACGACAGAAAGTGTTGCGGCAGAGAGGTAAGCCGAAATGGAACGCATTGACGAATACGTCGCATGGCTCCTGGAGCACGGCGGCGATCTTTCCGGACTCAAGTTTGCGGTTGATTGCAGCGATGGTTCGGCAGGGATTCTCGCGAAACGCCTTTTCCCCGATGCCGTTGTAATAAACGATGTGCCGGATGGTACATTTCCGCATCACAGTCCGAATCCGCTGAAGGCGGAGGCAAGGGCGCAGATCGCGGCCCTTGTCCGTGAACAGGGCCTGGACTGCGGCGTAATATTCGACGGCGATGCGGACAGGGCGATGTTCGTTGATGAAAGGGGCGAGT
>SUVZ01000373.1 GCA_015061765.1 Lentisphaerota bacterium | reverse complement strand
TATAGCACAATTCACTTTGCTTCAAAAGATATGAATTCGGATAACACCCTAAAATAAAACGCGAGAACAAGAGAACGATACACTCGCTCCCTGCGGTTTATGCCTTTCTTTCAAAATCGGCCTGAAGACGAAACGTTTAGAGATGCACCCAGGCAACGGCAAATACCGCTGATATTGCATATCCCGCCAACGCGACCCAAAGCCACCTGTCTGTCAATAACGTCTTTTCAGGTCGTCCCCCGCCACCCTCATGATACACAAGCAACATGTAGCGTCCGATTCCGAAAAGAACGAAAATCGACGTGTAGACAAGCCCCGGGAATCGCACCCCCATTGCAGATCTCAATGTATAGCATACGTACTCCACGACCGACACCGCTGCCGTGACAAAAATGAGCGCATTCAACAGGCCCCTGCGATATCCGGCAAGTGCTTTGCGCGTAGAGGCATGATACACAAGTTCATGGTGCCGTTTGGAAAAAGCGAGGAAAAGAGAAAGCGTAAACGCACAGACAAGCAGCCATTTCGAAATATACGCATCTATGACCGCCGCTCCGGCAATGGCGCGAAGCACGAATCCGAATGCGATCACGAACACATCGACATACGGAATGTGCTTAAGAAACCCCGAATAGAAGCATTGTATGACAGAGTAGAGCATGATGGTGCCGAACGCTATCGTACGGCCTGGGTGCGCCATGACGACCAGCGACGGAAACGTTACACCGCAGGCGAACAGCACAAGCGCCGCCTTGACGGCAGATATCTTTGAGATGATATCGGCGGCTATAGGACGTTTGCTTTTGTGCGGATGCAGCCTGTCCGCATCATAATCCGAAACGTCATTGAGAAGATAGAACGCGCTCGACACAAGACAGAACGCCCCGGCCATGCCAACCGCCATCATGAAAGATCCGAAACCGCGCGCGATGTCCTTCTGTGAGGCATCCGCCACGGAAAAGAACCAAGCCAGCATGACGGCGGCATTCTTCGTCCACTGGCTGACCCGCAACGCCTTCAGCCACACCGATATCATTTGCTTGATCTGCTGCATATCCGTTTCCTGCCAACTACCGGCCAAACCTCAACTTGAATACCATCTTAAGAGTCTCGGTCGCAATCGAACCGGATATCTTTGACACGCCCGCCCGGCGTTCTGTGAACGTTATCGGAATCTCCTTCAATAGCAATCCAGATCGCGCCATGCGATAATTCATTTCCATCTGAAACGAATACCCGAATGATCTGATGCTGGAGAAATCACCGAGTGACTCGAGAGCCTTGCGCCGGAAGCACTTGAAACCGCCTGTCGGATCTTTGACAGGCACGCCAAGAATCATTCGGATGAAAAGTCCGCCAAAGCGCGAAATGAGCCAACGTTTGAACGGCCATCCGACACACTTGCCGCCCTTCACGTACCTGGAGCCTATCACAACGTCCGGCGGCGCTTCGGATGACATCTCGGCAAGCATTCTCCGCAGATCGGATGGATCATGGGAGAAGTCGCAGTCCATCTCTATCACATGTGTGGCGCCAAGACTCAACGCCTCCGCAAATCCGGCCACATATGCCCGACCAAGGCCCTCCTTGCTCCTGCGGTGCATGACATGTATGCGAGGTTCCCTGGAACACAAACCATCTATGAGTTCGCCCGTACCGTCTGGAGAATTGTCGTCAAGAAACAGAATCTCCCCCTCCGGCGGCAGATTCTCCAGCACGGCGACGGCCATGGACTCGACATTCTCACGCTCGTTGTATGTTGGTATTACGACAATTGGTCTCATGTCCGTAATCATATCATTCGCCATATCACTCCGCCATCTTCTCTAGTTTAGTAATCCGCACGAGGAATTCCATCCCCGAATTGGCGCAAATGATATCATTTCCCGACTTCAAGTGCAATGACAGAACGAAGCCGCCATCCTAACGGACGGCGGCCTCATTACGCTGATTCTGCCAGTCAGACTCAGGCCTGGGCATCAGCCTCTTCCATCGCTGCGCGACGGCTGAGCTTGATGCGGCCGCGGTCATCTACGCCAAGGCACTTGACTTTCATCTTGTCGCCAACCTTGCATACGTCCTCGACTGCGCGGACGCGCTTGTCGGAAAGCTCGGAGATGTGACAGAGGCCATCCTTGCCGGGAAGAATCTCGACGAACGCACCGAACTCCTTGATGCCGGTGACGGTACCTTCGTATATCTTGCCGGGCTCGGCTTCCGCCGTGACGGCGTTCACCTCGGACTTCGCCATCGCCATCATGTCGCCAGAGGTGGCGAAAATGGAGACGACACCAAAGTCTCCCTCTTCCTCAATGTCGATCTGGGCGCCAGTCTTCTCGCAGATGCCGCGAATCGTCTCGCCACCCTTACCGATGAGCGCACCGATCTTGTCTGCGGGGATCTTGACCACTTCCATGCGAGGAGCGTACTTGTTGAGCTCGGCTCGGGGAGCCGGAATCACACTCTCCATGTAGTCGATGATCTTGAGACGTGCGTCGTGAGCGGCCTTGATCGCCTCTTCGACGAGGTCCCACGTGAGACCGCGCAGCTTGAGGTCGACCTGGAAGCCGGTGATGCCCTTCTTCGTGCCGCCGACCTTGAAGTCCATGTCGCCGCAGTGGTCCTCGGCGCCAAGAATGTCGGTGACGAGAACCTTCTGGCTCTGGTCCGCATTGGTGAACAGACCGATCGAAATGCCCGCAACCGTGCGCTTGAGAGGCACGCCTGCATCCATGAGGGCGAGGCAGCCGTTGCAGATCGAAGCCATGGAAGAGGAGCCGTTCGAGCCCATGATCTCGGAGACCACGCGGATCGAATAGGGGAACTCATCCGGGAGAACCTCCGCGATGGAACGCTCTGCGAGCGCGCCATGGCCGATCTCGCGACGGCCTGTGGAGCCGAGACGTCCCACTTCACCCGTGCAGTACGGAGGGAAGTTGTAGTGGAGCATGAAGCGCTTGGAGAGCGGACCGCCCGTCGCGGAGTCGAGCTCCTGAGCATCCTTCTTCGTGCCGAGCGTGACGGTCGAGAACGACTGCGTCTCACCACGCGAGAAGACCGCCGAACCGTGGACGCGCGGCAGAACGCCGACTTGCGCCGACAGCGGACGGATCTCATGCTGCGCACGGCCATCAATGCGCTTGCCGTGCTGAAGCACGTTATTGCGCACGGTTTCGATCTCGAGAGCGTCGAAGAGATGCACAAAACCGACGGCATCGATCTCAGGCCACTTCTCGGAAACCTTCTTCAGGAGATCATCCTTGATCGCGGAGACCTTGCCCTGACGCTCCAGCTTGCCCTTGATGAGCAATGCCGCGGCGAGAGCCTCACCACCCTCGGCGCGCATGAAGTCCATCTTGTCCTGTGGCTGCGGAACATCAACGATCTCCTTATCGGGCTTGCCGAGCGCACGGCGCATCTCGATCTGAAGATCGATGATCTTCTCAACCTCCTCATGGGCTCGCTTGAGAGCCGCGATGAAATCCTCGTCTGACACTTCAGCGGCGGATCCCTCCATCATGAGGAACTTGCCACGGACGCCCGCGTAGAGAAGATCGATGTCGCTCTTGGCCTTCTGGTCGTGCGTGGGGTTGATGACCCACTCGCCGTCGACACGGCCGATGCGGACACAGCCGATCGGTCCCATGAACGGAATCTCGCTGATGTGAAGCGCCGCCGAAGCCGCGTTCACAGCGAGGAAGTCGGCCTCGCGCGTACCGTCGGCCTGAATGAGCATGGAGTTGACCTGCACATCGTTGTAGTAGCCGTCGGGGAAGAGAGGACGGATCGGACGGTCGCACATGCGAGCCGTGAGGATCTCCTTCGAGCTGGGGCGCGCCTCTCGCTTGAAGAATCCGCCGGGGAACTTGCCCGCGGCGTAGAACTTCTCGCGGTACTCGCACTGGAGAGGGAAGAAATCGATTCCCTCACGCGGCGTATCGGTGTTCGTCACGGCAGAGAACACCGTGGTGTCACCATACGACACGGTAACGGCTCCTGCGGCCTGCATGGCCAGAAGCCCGGTTTCGATGACGAGATCCTGCCCGCCTATCGCAACCTTGAACTGTTTGGTATTTTCCATTGCACCCTACCTTAGCGGCGGAGACCGAGCTTCTTGATGAGATCCTTGTACTTCGCCTCGTCTTCGCGCTTGATGTAGTCGAGGAGTTTGCGGCGGTTGTTCACCTTGCGGAGAAGGCCATAGCGGGAAGAGTGGTCCTTCTTGTTCTGCTTGAGGTGCTCGGTAAGCGCCTGAATCTGCTTCGTGAGCGTGGCCACCTGAACCTCGGAGGATCCCGTATCGCGGTC
>SUVZ01000372.1 GCA_015061765.1 Lentisphaerota bacterium | reverse complement strand
CAAGCGAACGAAGTTTCATTCCTCCTTCCACCGCCTCCCTGAATTCATCCAGCTTTTCGCGAGGTATGTGAACAGAATGGTTTTTGCCTTGCGACCAGTATTGGAGATTGTAATATGTGGCGGTTTTACCCCCTGCGAGCGTTTTGTGCATTTCACAGATTTTGCCTTGAACGGCACGTGGAATTGAAGCGATGGCGCCGAGAATCTCGGAGCGGGAACGGGATGATAATGCTGCTTTGTTTTTCATGCTCTATAGAATACTATAGAATACGGAAAAAGTCAAGCTTTATTTCCCACTTTTTGCATAAATAAAGCGGCCCACCCATTAAGTTATAGCCGAGGGCATCGTCGTTGCGTGCGGCAATGAAAAGATGTATAATAACGGCGATATTTCGAGAGGATTGTATGGCGGAAGCAAAGAAAAAAGTTTATGTCGAGACGAGCGTGGTCAGCAACCTGACCGCGCGGCGGTCGTATAATCTTATTGATGCGGCACGTCAGGCGGCAACGCAGACATGGTGGGAGACAATGCGTTGCGAATTTGATCTTTTTGTTTCGCTGCTTGTACTGGATGAAGCGTCTAAAGGTGATCCTGAAGCGTCGCGCAAACGACTTGAGACGTTGAAAGATATGTCGGTGGTCACGATAACGCGCGAAATGGAAGTGTTGGCGGAGCGGCTTCTTGAAGCCACGGCGGTTCCTCGGTCAAGTTATGAAGATGCCGTTCATATAGCGGCAGCAACGGTAGGTAATATGGATTATCTGCTTACATGGAATTGCAAGCATATTGCAAATGCCGTAACAATGCCGAAGATTTTCAAGGTGTGCAGCGATTCCGGCTATCAGTGTCCGATAATATGCACACCGGAACAGCTTGGAAAGGAGGAAAACGATGAATGATCATTCTGAAGTGATGGAAGAACTGTGGAAAGTGAAAAAAGAACTCTCGTCGGGATTCAAATCTTTTCATGAGTACTTTGAGGATTTGCTGCGCAGACAGGCAGAAAGGTTCTCGGAACTCACGTCGCAGCATGTGGAAGGTGCGGCGGCGCATTGATTTTGCAATTTTCACGTCAGCAACCAGACAATGAAAGGAAGAAAAGAGAACTGATTGAAACGAGGTTTCGTTGAAGCGTGAGAAGCGCTTTGGCGGAGTGGGAATAGATTTTCCGCACAGGAAGGAGCAGGAAGAAGAAGCTCTGGAATGTGTTGGAACGCGTCAGGGTAAAGCCTCGGAAACTTGAACTCTAACGACGCACGAAGAGGACACTGCCGTCCGTGCAGTTTCTGTCATGGCAGAGGGGCCCGTTGCGTGCGGCAATGAAAAGATGTATAATAGCGGCGATATTTCGAGAGGATTGTATGGCGGAAGCAAAGAAAAAAGTTTATGTCGAAACGAGCGTGGTCAGCAACCTGACCGCGCGGCGGTCGCTTAATATTGTTGATCTTGCCCGTCAAGTCGCTACGCAGCAATGGTGGGATGATGCCGTGACGTCTTATGAGCTTTTTTCCTCTGTTCTTGTCGAGCGTGAGGCCCAAAGAGGTGACGCGGATGCTGCCGCTCGAAGGATGGAGGCTGTTGCTCGTTTAGAGAAATTACCTATTATACCTGAAGCAGAGAATCTGGCAGAGAAATTGCTTGAAGCGACGGCTGTTCCGAGGACAAGTTATGAGGATGCTGTTCATATTGCAATAGCGGCTGTGAACAGGATGGATTTTCTTGTCACATGGAATTGTCGACATATTGCAAATGGTGAGACGATGCCCAAGATATATGAAACATGCAAGGTTAATGGTTTTGCGTGTCCATTGATCTGTACACCTGAACAATTAATGAAGGAGGTGTGAAATGGAATTGAAGTCTGAAATAATGGAAGAACTTTGGAAGATCAAAGAAGAACTTTCATCTGGATATAAATCATTTCATGATTATTTTCAAGATCTTCTCAAGTATCAGGCAGAACATCATCCTGAATTTGCCAATGGACCGACAGCGGGAGCGGCGGTGAAGTAAGATGATATTTTTGATTTTCATATCAGCAACCAGACAATGAAAGGAAGAAAAGAGGACTGATTGAGATTGGTAAAGAGTCTGTTTTAGGTGCTTTTCATGCGATGATTGACTATAGCGAGATTGCGAAGGTTTTGCGCGATGAGATTCACGCCGGTATCTATTCGGATTCCGACGCGTTTCCCAGTCTTACGAAGATAGTGCGGCGCTTCGGTGTTTCGCGTCCAAGCGCGGTGCGCAGCATTGCAGAGCTGAAGCGTCTTGGCCTTGTCACGGTGCGGAAGGGGTCAGGCACTTTTGTGTCGAAGGTGAACCGCACAATCGGGCTTGCGATTCCGGGAACTGCGGATTCGGAGTTCTTTTCTGCGGTTATGGAAGGCCTAGTCTGCAACTGCAATCAATACGGGATGGATCTTGTGGCCGGAGATGTGTTTCCGGTAGCTCACAAACCTCGCGGTCTACAGGCGGAACGTCTTGCACGACATTTGGTTTCGATTCCTGCGGCAGGCGTGATCATGCAGCCGGTCGCTTATTCGAAAGAGGCGCAGAGCGTAAACGAGGTAATCGCCGACATACTCGACAAAGCTGGCATACCGGTTGTTCTGATAGACTACGATATCCTTCCTCCGCCTGCGCGAAGCAAGTACGATCTTGTCGCGATCGACAACTTCAATGCCGGACGCAAGGTCGCGGCGCATCTGATCGATGCGGGGGCGAAAAGGATATGCTGCCTGCTCTACAAACTCAGCGCCGACAGCGTTCATGCGCGTTTTGCGGGCGTGGACGCGGAAGTCTACCGCGTCACCGGCCGGCATGTGGATATAATCGAGGCGAAGCCTGCCGATGTCGGTTTGATAGCTGCCGGATTGGCCGCGTATCGCCCGGATGCGATCGTCTGTTCCAACGATCTCGCGGCATTGAAACTTTCTAGAACGCTTGCCAGGCTGAAAGTGCGCATTCCGCGGGATGTCAAGCTTGCCGGTTTCGACGATGTTGTCGAAGCCGGCAGGATGAAGCCGGCCTTGACCTCTATCCGTCAACCCTGCTTCGATCTGGCGACCACGGCGTTTCGCACCTTGCTGGAACGCATAAAGAATCCCGATTTGCCGCCGCGGCAGATTCTTCTGGATACAACGCTCATCGTCCGCGAATCCACCGCCTCCTGAATTTGTCTGGTTCTCGAGATTGGCAATTTACACTGTAAAACTCGCATTGAGCATTTCAGAGGTGAACAGAATGCGCCGCACCACCTCGAAAGTCGCCGCGCCTCCGCCCTATCTGCCCCAGCCTTGGCAATGCCTGTTCCGGTTGCGTAGAGAGCGGAAAAGAAGTATAATAACGGCGTTTTACAGATAAAAATCATGTGCATGCTTGACGAGATACGGGCGAAGCGCGATGAGATTTACGCTGTCGCAAGGGCGCACAAAGCCGAAAAGCTTTGGGTGTTCGGTTCGTGCGCACGCAAAGAGGAAACTCCTGAAAGCGACGTGGATTTTTTGGTGAAGTTCGGTAAGGATGTTAGTCATAGAGATTACGCTGCGATTGAGGACTTTTGTTCTTTGCTTCTCGGACGTAACGTAGATGTTGTTTCTACCGGTGTTTTGCGCAGTTCTCCTCGTTTTGCCAATCGAGTTTGCAGGGAGGCGGTTGCTGTATGAGAAGTGGCGGCGCTAATTATAGAGACGAGGATCGTCTTGTGCATATGATGCGTACAGTTGAACGAATCAAGTCTAAAATGGAAGGCTTGGAGCGCTCAATGATGCGTGAAGGTGATGATTGCACAGAATTGATTATTTACAACTTGCAGGTTTTAGGGGAGGCGGCAAACAATATTTCGGATGCCTTTTGTGCAGAACATCCTGAGATTGATTTTGCTGGATGGGCGGGGCTTAGACATCGTCTCGTTCATGACTATGCAAATATCGATCTTGATATTGTGTGGAATGCAATCAGCTATGATTTGCCAATATTGGAGGAGTTACTTAAGCCGATTGTTGAATTATTGCCAAAAGAACCTCTATTACCAGATAACATGGATGAATTCATTTAAGTCAGCAGCCAGGCAATGAAAGGAAGAAAAGAGAACTGATTGAAATGAATATAGACGGAGCAACCGCTTCGTCACCATAACAATTTGCAACAGCAATAAAAAGTACGGGCACGAGCAGATTTTATTAAGACCTCTAAAGACATGGAGGTTCCCCATTTTTTCTGGCATAAAAAACGCCGCACCCTTATAAAATAGGGGTGAAGTGGCGATTTTCATTTTGCCGCAAGTGAAAATCAGTCCGCAGGAGC
>SUVZ01000371.1 GCA_015061765.1 Lentisphaerota bacterium | reverse complement strand
CGACTCCCCCCACCTCCACCATGAAAAAGTTCAATGAAATAAGGGAATTTCAGAAAAAACGCAGGGGAAAGGGGTGTCCGCTTTGTGCCTAAATAAAAAGGAGAATGAAACGTAATGAAGCTCTCAAAAAAAGGCAAGTATTGGTGGATCGATTACCGCGCGAACGGAAAGCGTTACCGGCAATCGACCGGCGCGACATCCTACGCCGCCGCGAAATTGTGGATGGAGCAGATCGACGTCGCCCGGAAGATGCCGACCTTCGAGGCCGCCGTGGAAGTGCTGCGGAAGTTCTACCCGGAGACGCCTGCCGTCGGCAAGATCGCCCTTGATGCGATTTGGGCCGCATACGAGAGCCTGGCCAAGGCGACCGGCAAGCAGACTGCGGATCCACGCGGGATGGTCAGGCGGAAGAATCAGCTCGACCGGCTGATTGAGTGGCTGAAAGCGAAACGCGGCACGATCCAGACTGCAGAACAGATCACCGGCCCCGTCGCCGCCGGTTTCGCCGCGCACCTTGCCGACCTCGGTCTCAAGACCAAAACAAGAGCCAACATCATCGGTGAGCTTGGCTGCATTTGGCGGATGCTTGAAAAAGCATCGACGGACATCAAAAACCCCTGGGGCAACCTTGCACCGCGCAACACCGACTCGGAGCGCGGCCTCGCCTTCTCGCCAGAGCAGGAAAAACGGCTCTTGGAGGCCGCCAAGCGAATCGGAAAGGATTGGTATGCCGTCTGCATTCTGATGCGCCACACAGGGCTCAGATACAGCGACGTGGCACGGCTGCAATGGAACGACATAAAAGACGGCATCCTCGAGACCATCCCGCACAAGACAGCCACCAGCAAGATCTCCGTCATGATTCCGCTGCTGGATGTCGCCAAGGCCGCCGTGGATGCCCTGGAGCGACGCGGCGATTACCTCTTCCCTCTCCACGCGGAGCTATACGGCGACCGCTCCAGGGCGAGCCGGGAAGAGCTCAGCTTCAGGAAGGTCATGACCGCCGCCGGAATCGACGGCAGAGGATACACAATTCACTCCTGGCGCCATACAGCCGCCACACGGCTCGCGGAAGCTGGAGCAGACATGGAGACGCGCAAGCGGATCCTCGGGCACAGGACCGATGAGATGGCCGCGCATTACGATCACGCCGCGCACCTCGAGCAGACCAGAGCCGCGCTCAACGCCGCAGCTACTTGAGACCTTCAACGACCTTCTGTGCGACGTTGCCGACAGCGGTACCGGACGCTTCGATCATGCGCTTGTTTTCGGCGGAGACATCTGTCGCAACACCATCGATCACGCAGCGGATGGTTCCATTGGTGCCCTTTTCGATTTCGACCTTTTCGACATCGGTTTTTAACCCGATGTTGGTATATTCAAAATCGTAGCCGTCCGGAGTGCGAACGAGCTCAATGGAACGGATACCACACCCGCCGCACAATACTGCAGCGGAAACACCAATCATCAGTTTTATCATTTTATCTCTTCTCCCTCTAGTACAAGCGACCCAAGTTCTCGAGCCGCTGAAACTTTCGCCCATTCCTTGCGGTTCTCATTCCACGCGGAGCCGCCGAACGCACGGAGCGCCGCCCATTCCGGTCCCGTACGCCAGGACGACATGCCGACGGTTTTGCATACGAAGTTGAAAATCTCATCGGCAAGCTCACGATCGCACACCTGAGCGCGGTAAAGCCAGTCATGGATGAGCGCGGCAGCTATCCGCGGGATCTCCATCGGCGCACCGCACACACGCCACAGCGAACGCGGAATTGACGCACCGTCAAACGTGAACCCATGACGAATCCATATCACGAACGCACGTCCATCCGGCAGAACGCTGCCGAAATGGTAATCCTGATCAAGCCGCCACTCCCCGGCGACGACGCCAGGTGTTACATGCGGCATCGGCACATCATTCCACCATGTCGTGCCGCAGATGATTTCAGTTTTTACAGCCATCACTTGATCTCCATCGCAAGTTTTACAACCGCACCGGCAAGCCCAAGAACAGCCGTCACAAGCGAGCTTATAAGCGCGATCAGCTTTCCGGACATCTTACCTTCGCCATTCTTGACGTGCGGACAGTTCTCACAGAGCGAATCGTGGACCTGATGGATGTATTCCGCCAGCCGCTCCTCGCTCCACATCTTGCCGATGATCAGGCGCAGAATGTCACGCAGATCCTGATTTGACGGATTGTGCTTGGTGAGCAGATGCATCGCATCGTCTTCCATCTTCTTCTTGAGATTCTCCATTTACCCTACCGCCTCTCTGTCATTCTCTCTGTCATTTGTTTTAACGCAGAGATGGCAGAGTGGCAGAGCAGCAGAGGGAAAAAATGAAAGCTCTGCTCCTTTGCGCCTCTGCGCCTCTGCGTTAAAAATCTGATTCGCACCCATCGCTTACCCCTCCACTTCGTAATGCTCTTCAATCTTGACGGAGGTTGCATCGTCTTCCTTGAAGCTCCATTCCATCTTGGGAAGCCCGGCGACGAACTCCGCGATTGTCGGAGCTTTTCCCGTTGCGGCGTACTCGTTCTGCACCTTGAGACCATAAAGCATCACGGCATCGAGGAACGGCGGCCAGTCGGCGGCGTCGCTTTTCCAGCGTGGCTCTGCCGAATCCTTGTAGGAACTCGGTTCGCGGAGCGTGTAGCCACGCGCACAGCGCACCTCTGTGATGTAGTTCTCCATCACAACATCGTAGTCATGCGGTGACATGTTGTCGTAGATTCGGGCATGGATGATCTTGCCGCCAACCATGACCGGCACCGTGGCGACGGTCTTGCGCCCGTGGAGCCGCACCGGCTCAATACCGCCATACTCCAAAAAGCCACGCTGTTTGTACCACGCTTCATCCTTGCCGGGCACTGCGAAGGCCAAATGCTGTTTGCCGTCACGCTCGATTATCTTTGCGTATCGCTTTTCCATCACTTGCCTCCGATATTGATATTGACTGTAACATTCGACTCAGAGTGCTTTGCATCGTGCGCCTTGAGCTGTGCATCCTTCAAGCCCGGCAGGACATTGCGCCGCGCTTCGATGGCGGCACGGCGGGCGGCTGCCTTTTTCTTCCACGCCGGTGAGTTGGTTACAACATGAAACCGACTGGGCGGCGCGAACGGTTCGACATGCACCGTGCCGTCGGCGTACCGCTCGATCTTGCACATGCGGTTGGTCGCATCGATCTCTTGGCGTACTGGCTTGCCATGCCACTTTACGCGCCCGCTGACCGTGCACATATCGTTGGAGTACTGCCGCGCAAGGTGCGCCAGAAGAAACACTGCCGACGGCGTGGCATGCACGGTTGCCTTGGTTACGCGCCCTGTCGGCGAAGACTCAGGAGCACTGTACGGCTCGCCTTCTTGCTCGTATCTATTGACCATCTTCCTTTCGATGGATCCTCCAGCTCGCTGCTCTGAGAACATATGAGGACATGGGCCTGCAGAGTACCACCCATTGGTGGACTGCGGACACATCGGACACGGATCCGCCACAGCGCAGAACGCCGCCGCGCTAACGGTTAATGTCAAAATACTCTTCAAGTTCATAGGGCTTTCTCTCCTCTCCTTCGTAGGTTTCCGCATCGAGGATGGCATCCTTGCTATCCTCAAAATCCCCGAGAATTTCATCGGGCGAAAGAATCCGCCCGTTCTCGATCAGCACCGTGCGCTTCAGAACGCCGCCGAGACTGTCGATCTTTATGCCGTAGCAGTTGAGTACGCCGTTCGTGTGCACCGGGGGCGCGGGGGTCCATGTGGTGTAAAGATACCACTGATATTCGTCCGCACGGTCCCCTAATGACGTGTCCCATGCAAACAGCGCCGTGACGTCCGCTCCATCCTCACCAGGAAACTGCACAAGCCACTCTGCAAGCGTAAGGTCAGCAACCGTTATCACCTGCGATTCGTTCGTCGCGTCTGCAGGTGCATATGCTACGAGAATAGGTGCGTCTGGTGGCAACCCCACCGTATCAAATGAGACATGGGCAAAATCGTTAGTGACGTAACTCCCATGGTCCACGATATTCTGCACATCAGGATCTGTGCGCGGTATCTTAAGATAACGAAAGAACTTCACGGCTCCGTACGCTGTGGTCACGAAGCAGAGCGGGACCATTATGAACGGGTGTCTCCTGCAGAATGCCCTGACTACATGATCAACACCCTTAAAGTAGCATGCCACGCCAAGCGCCGCCAACCCAACGGCACTGCCGTAAATGACGAGCCAGTTAAAGTAGTACACAAACGTTTCAAGCATCGTCATTTGAATACCTCCCAAGTCACCGTTGTACCGTTCACGACCGGGCGGAT
>SUVZ01000370.1 GCA_015061765.1 Lentisphaerota bacterium | reverse complement strand
ACCACCCTGCCGGTGCGATAGGCCGGGCCCTTGCGCATCACATCCTCCACCTTGAGCGTAAGAGCCCGGCCTATCGCACCGGCAGGGTGGTTGCCCGCGTATTCCTCAACCGTGAACTTGCGCGCCTCAACCATCGCCATGGCCAATGCGTCACCCATGACCATCGTAGCCGTCGCGGAGTTCGTCGGAGCCATGCCGAACGGGCACGCCTCCTCTCCGCACGGAATGGGAAGGGTGATGTCGCTCATCCTTGCGAGCGCAGAATCAGGATTGCCCGTAAGCGCAACGATCTTGAGTCCGTGGCGGCGTATGGCAGGCACAAGCTTCACGACCTCGTCGGATTCGCCTGAAAACGACAGGGCCACCAGCATGTCGCGCGGCGCAGTCATTCCAAGATCGCCGTGCATGGCCTGAACTGGATTGAGCACGATGGAACGTGTGCCGGTCGAGGCGAACACCGCACTCATCTTCTCGGCGACATGCAGGCTCTTGCCCACTCCGGTCACGACAACCAGTCCACCCGCGTCCAAGGTCTCGACCATCAGCTTGACTGTGGCGACAAACGCGTCGCCGAGAGAGTCTCGGGTCCTTTCAAGTCCTGCGATCTCTACGTTAAAGACGCGCCTTGCGCAATCTAGTATGGTGGTTGTTGTCATTTCAATTCAAACCGAGCCAACTCTGGACAACCGGGGCATAGCGAATCACCGCCGGGGCGAATACGATGGCGACCATGCTCATGAGCTTGATGAGAATGTTGAGGGAAGGTCCGCACGTATCCTTGCACGGATCGCCGACGGTGTCGCCGATGACCGCCGCGCCATGGACCGGGTTCTTCGTGCCGTCGGCAAGCCTCTTGCCACCGTGCGCACCTTTCTCGATATATTTCTTTGCGTTGTCCCACGCACCGCCCGCATTGTTCAGCATCGTGGCGAGAACGAATCCGCACACCATCCCTCCGGCGAGAAGCCCGAGGACGCCGGGGATGCCAAGCACAAGACCCGTGACCACAGGAACGACAACCGCAAGAAGCGACGGGACAATCATCTCGCGCTGGGCGCCTGCAGTTGAGATTGCCACGCAACGGGCATAGTCAGGAGTGCCCTTGCCTTCCATGATTCCGGGTATCTCGCGGAACTGGCGGCGTACCTCCTCGACCATCGAGCCTGCGGCACGTCCGACAGCCTTCATCGTCATCGCGCAGAACACATACGCCATCATCGCGCCGATGAAGAGTCCGCAAAGAAGAAGCGGGTTCATGACGGTAAGATCGAAGTTGGACATGAATTTGTCGAGCGGCTGGGAAATGATGTCCGCACCCTTGAGTCCCATGAACTCTCCGTCACCGGCGAACTTCACGATCCAGAGTTTCGCCTCCTCAAGATAGGATGCGAGAAGCGCAAGAGCAGTGAGGGCGGCAGAGCCGATCGCGAATCCCTTGCCAGTGGCGGCGGTCGTGTTGCCGAGGGAGTCCAGGGCGTCCGTGCGCTGACGCACCTCCGAAGGGAGCGCGCTCATCTCTGCGTTGCCGCCGGCATTGTCGGCGATAGGACCGTACGCATCCGTCGCAAGCGTGATGCCAAGCGTGGAGAGCATGCCGACCGCAGCGAAGCCTATGCCGTAGAGACCGGCGGTGAAATTCTCGAAGCCGCCAGCGAAACCGAACGCGCAGAGGATGCCGACGCAAATCGTGATGACGGGGACGCCTGCGGAATACATGCCAGTGGCGAGACCGTCGATGATCGTGGTGGCGGGCCCCATCACGGCCTGTCCTGCAATGCCGCGCGTAGGACCGTAGTCGTCGGACGTATAGTACTCCGTTGCCTGACCGATGACCACACCGGATACGAGACCTGCGACGACAGCGCCGAAGATGCCCCAGGAGATGAAGCCCATGTAGTGGAGTCCAACAAGAGCCATGAGAATCAGGACGCTGCTGCCGAGCGTGCCGGTGAGAAGCGAACGGAGAAGCTCCTTCTGTGTGGCGTTGTCGTTCTTGCAGCGAACCATCAGCATGCCGACCACCGAAAGGATGGTGCCGATACCAGCGACGATCATAGGCGAGGTGACCTGCTTGAGAACGTCTGCTCCACCGAGCGAAGCACCGAGAGCCGCCGTCGCGAGGATGGAGCCGCAGTAGGATTCATAGAGGTCTGCACCCATTCCGGCCACATCTCCGACGTTGTCGCCGACATTGTCGGCAATGGTCGCCGGATTGCGGGGATCGTCCTCGGGGATTCCGGCCTCAACCTTGCCGACGAGGTCCGCACCAACGTCTGCCGCCTTCGTGTAGATGCCGCCTCCGACGCGGGCGAACAGCGCCTGCATGGAAGCGCCCATGCCGAACGTGAGCATCGTGGTGGTGATGTGGGTCATCTTGGCGGCAAGCGTACAGCCCGGCTCGACCAGCTGAAGGCCGAACACGGTGAGTCCTGACGCCATATTGGCTTCCGTGTAGATGAACTTGTCAAGAATCCAGTACCACACGCAGATATCAAGAAGACCAAGACCGACAACAACAAGCCCCATCACAGCCCCAGAACGGAACGCGACCTGAAGTCCGCGATTGAGCGAGCTGCGGCAGGCCTGCGCCGTACGGGACGACGCATATGTGGCGGTCTTCATGCCAATATAGCCGCAAAGGCCAGAGAAGAAGCCGCCCGTAAGGAACGCAACAGGCACGAAAGGATTCTGCACGCCAAGAAACGCCAGAACCGCGAATATCACAAATAGGATAACAAACACGAGCGAAACGATCTTGTACTGACGGAACAGATATGCCATCGCTCCCTCGCGAACATAGCCCGCAATCTCCTGCATTCGGTCGTTTCCGGCATCGGACCTTTTCATCGAACGGAAGAACACCATTGCGACAAGAAGCGCAATGAACGAGGCAATTGGAGCTATATACCAAAGGTTCATGGTTGGTTATGAGTTATGAGAGATGAGTTATGAGAGATGAGTTATGAGAGATGAGTTATGGGAGATGAGAGATGGGGGATGAGAGATGGGGGATGGGGCGGCCTGCGGCGCAAAACACGGAGAGGATTGCGGCACGGAGACACGGAGATGAATTCTCCGCACTCCGTGGTTTCCCCACTTTCCGTGTGCAAGCAACCATAACCAATTGCCCTAGGACGGCATCCTCATTTTGAGACGGACTGAAGGAGGGTTACGCAAACCGTTCCGACGATATCCTCGGCGGAGCATCCGCGCGAAAGGTCGTTCATCGCCTTGGCAAGGCCCTGAAGGTTCGGTCCGATCGCCGCCGCGCCACCAAGACGCTGGGCGATCTTGTAGCCGATGTTCCCTGCCTGAAGATCGGGGAAGATGAAGACGTTCGCATTGCCCTGCACGGCACCGTTCGGGTTCTTCAGCTGCCCAACGGACGGAACGATGGCTGCGTCGAACTGCATCTCGCCATCCATCTTGATTCCGGCTTCCTCAAATTTCGGCTTTGCGAGCTCAACGGCCTTCTGCACTTTCTCGACGAGCGGACCGCCTGCACTCCCCTTCGTGGAGAACGAAAGGTATGCGACACGAGGCTCGCAACCGGTGAGATCGCGATAGGTCTGAGCCGTGGCAAGACCAATATCGACGAGCTGCTCTGCCGTGGGATCGGGAATTACGGCGCAGTCGCCGAACGCAAGGACCATATCGCCTGACGGAGTGGGCTCCTTGAGATCCATGATGAAGCAGGACGAGGCCGTCTTGACGCCAGGCTGGGTGCCGAGTGTGTGGAACGCGGCGCGAAGCATGTCACCAGTGGAGGCGATGGATCCGGCGACAAGACCGTTCACACGGCCAAGCTTAACCATCATTCCGCCGAAATAGATGCGCTTGGTGCGAAGCGTGCTCTGGGCGGCGGCAAGATCTATGATCTTCTGCTTCTCGGCAGGCTTCTTCGACTCTTTTGCGTTCCAGGCCTCAAGATATGCATTCTCAAGCTCTGCGTCACCCTGCGTGTAGTCGATGACCTTGATGCCGCGGTCTGCCAGCTTCATGCCCGCCTTTTCCTCGGCGGCGGCAATCTCCTCGGCGGTGCCGAGAACGATGGGTGTACATATCTTCCGGTCGACGCACGCACAGGCGGCGGTGATGACACGGGCATCCATGCCCTCGGGAAGAACAACGGTTCCGTTCAATGCGGAAGCCTTTTCGACGATCTTATCTATAGCGCTCATTGTTTTTAGATATGAAAGATGAGATATGGGTAATGGGAGGTGGGTTAGGGGATGAATTGAGGATTCGCATTCATAAACGCACAAATCATAAACTCATATCTCATTACTCATCTCCCATTACTTATTACTTTGCCTTC
>SUVZ01000369.1 GCA_015061765.1 Lentisphaerota bacterium | reverse complement strand
GCGGAGGTCTGCAAAAAGGTACGTTTCACCAAGGAGTACCGCCTTGGCGTGTTCCGGCGCGAAGATCTGGTTGTCCGTGCAGGGGAGGGGGAATACGTTCCGCCCGTCCAGACCGATCCCGAGGCGATTGCGCTGAAGGGTTCGCTTCATCTGCGCGAGGTCTCCGCCGGCGGATGTGCCGCATGCGAGCTTGACGCGAACGTGCTTGGCACGCCGGCCTGGGACATGTCGCGTTTTGGGATTCGATTCGTCGCCTCGCCTCGACATGCAGACGCGATCTATCTTACCGGACCCGTTTCCGGGAATATGCAGTCTGCGTTGGACAAGACCTATGCCGCTACGCCTGATCCGAAGTTCCTGATCGTTGCGGGATCGTGCGCAATCTCCGGCGGATTGTATGCGCAGGGGCGTCTGCCAGCCGTACCCGCATTGTTCATCCCCGGCTGCCCTCCGCATCCGGCGACCACACTCGAAGCGCTCATCCGGTTTACGGAGAGAGCGTTAGGTGTGGTATAATTCGCGCGTTGGAGGAGTAAAGGAACGCGTTTGGAATGTTTCGGTAACGTCGCTTCTCCAGAAGGATTGAGCTCGGAAAGGCTAGAGTATGAAATCAGGTAGATTGGTGCGCGTCGCGGTATTGGCCGTAACAGCCGCTTTTGCGGGGTGCGGGACTGTTCAGGAGCGGAAGCCGCTGCGAGTGCTCATGATCGGGAACAGTTTCTCGATATCCTGCATGAGGCATATGCCGAATGTGGCGAAGGCGCTCGGGCTCAGACTAGACATAACCTCAATGTACATCGGAGGATGTTCGCTTCAGCGGCATGCGAACAACATTGTCTCCAAGGAACTGGATTTCCGGCCCTACAGGATATCCCGCAACTGGTGCGGAAAGGATTATTTCAAGGAGTGCATAGACAACACCGACAGGTCTCTGTACGGCACCGGTTTCGAGAATCTGACACGGAGCAACATCCCGCAGATGCTCAAGGCCGGTGATTGGGATGTCGTCACCATTCAGCAGGCAAGCGGATTGAGCTGGAAGCCCGAGACATATCGTCCGTGCGGCGATCTGGTCGTGGATACGGTCCGCAGACTGGCCCCGGGTGCCGAGATTGTCGTGCAGGAGACGTGGAGCTATGCGGTCGGCGAGAGGCGTCTGAAGAAATGGGGCATTTCGCAGGATGAGATGTACGAGAGGCTCCACGGCGCCTACCGCGATTTTGCGGCGGTGTACGGTTTCCGTCGGATACCGATGGGAACCGCCGTCCAGGAATGGCGCAGACGTCTTCCCGTGAAAGGAACGGAAGGTGACGTGATCGGCACGGACAAATACCACTTGAGTGACGAGGGCGAGTATTTTCAGGCGTTGCTCTGGACGGGATACCTTTTCAATGTTGATGTAATGCCTTGCGCCTATGTCCCGGAAGGGATCACACCGGAACGCGCAAATCTTATGAAGCGCATTGTCAACGATCTGGTCAAGCCCGGAAGACGCTGATGTTGCGGAGAAGCGCCGCTTTTCGGACGATTTGCCGCAGGAAGTAAATCGTGGTATCATACGCGGAAATTTTTGCAATGAGGAGAATAGAGAAAATGAAAGAAGTCGGAGTTGGAATCCTTGGATTCGGCACGGTCGGCGCCGGTGTGGCGCAGGGCCTTCTTGAGCATCGCGCGGTCATGGCCGAGCGTCTCGGCGTAGATATCGTGCTCAGGAAAATCGCGGATCTCGACATCACAACCGACCGTGGAGTGTCCGTGCCTGAAGGGACGCTCACGACAGACGCCGCATCCGTGGTCTCAGACGACGGCATCGGAATCGTGGTGGAGACGATCGGCGGAACCGGCATCGCGAAGAAGCTTGTTCTAGACGCCATTGCGGCCAAGAAATGCGTGGTCACGGCGAACAAGAAGCTCCTCGCCGAGCACGGCAGGGAGATTTTCGATGCGGCGTCGGCGAATGGCGTGGACATCTATTTCGGCGCATCCGTCGGCGGTGGCATTCCGATCATCCGCGTTCTCCGCGAAGGTCTAGCCGGAAACGAGATAAACACGATCCACGGCATCCTCAACGGCACCTGCAACTACATTCTCACCCGCATGGAGAACGAGGGCAAGCCCTTCGACGAAATCCTCAAGGATGCGCAGAAGCTCGGCTACGCCGAGGCGAATCCTTCGCTCGACATCGACGGTTTCGACACGGCGCACAAGGCCTGCATCCTCGCCGCGCTCGCATACGGCTTCCAGCCCACGCTTGAGCAGGTTCAGGTCGAGGGCATCCGCAATCTCTCCGGCGACGACGTGAAATACGCCGCGGATTTCGGATATCGCATCAAGCTCCTCGCATGCGTTGCGCGCGACGGCGGCGAGGTCGAGGTCGGTGTGCATCCCACGCTCGTTCCGTTCTCGCACATGCTTGCGAACGTCAACGGCGTTTTCAACGCCGCGATGGTCAATGGCGACATGAGCGACTACACCATGTACTACGGCCGCGGCGCAGGCCGCGAGCCGACCGCCTCCACGGTGGTTGCTGACATCGGTGACATCGCCCGCAACCTCGCCCACGGTGAGACGCGCTACAAACGCGCCGTTCCCACATACGGCGAAGGCAAGGTGAAGCTCCGCGCCGCAGGCGACATCACCTCGCGCTTCTATCTGCGTTTCATGCTGGCGGACCGCCCCGGCGTGTTCGGTACGGTCGCAACCGCCCTTGGCAAGCATGGAGTCTCGATCTCAGCCGCTTCGCAGAAGTCCTGCGGAGAGGGCAATGCCCCGGTTCCTGTGGTCGTGCTTACGCACAGTTCTCGCACGGCGGACCTAGAGGCGGCACTTGCGGAGATCAAGGCGTCCGGTGCCGTCTCCGAGGATCCGGTGCGCCTTCGCATGCTCTGATCTGCGCCGGAAGGCACGGAGATGTCGGCGCTTCTGCCATCTGAACGCAGCACGTGGAAGGGACGTATCTTCCTCGGTTGCGTCTATGCGCTGCTGACGCTGGGCGGTATCACCATGGTTCTTCCGTTCATGGTGATGCTCGCCTCGAGTTTCTCGTCCGGTTACGACTATGCTCGGCACACTCCGGTGCTGCGTGCTCTGTGGAACAGGAACGACCGCTTCATGCGGTCGGTGTCTGCATGTTTCCCTCGCTTCCCGCGCGACGTGTTTCCGGAGGCTCCGGAGAAGTGGACCACATGGCAATCCGTCGCACAGGACAAGGAAGGGGTGGACCGCTTCGCCGAAGCGCTACTGGAACCGTTGACCAATCGGACGCTCTATGTCGAATGGCGCACGGCGGCGGAGCGCTTCCGCGATGACGTTGTCCGTTGGGACATCCATCGCACCGTGTGCAACTACGACCCGCGTGACGTCCAGCCGTTCACCGGATCGTTCCTCACGTCGTTCATGGCGGAGACGCATCTTCCCGTGTCACGGGCGACATGGAGTCCGCCCGTAGGCGATGCGCAGTACGACCAGTGGTGCCGGTTCAAGGACTTCTACCGCAAGCGGATGGTCGAGCGCGGCGACTATGTGTGCCGGACGATGCCGGTTGCGGTGGATGGCGGCGGCGAAATGCTGCGGGACGGACTGCGCAAGGCGCTGGCGGTCCAGTTCATCGAACATGGCAGGCGCGACTTCTTCCTGGGTGCGCTGGACAACTACCGCCTCGTCGGGCAGTATCTTTTCATGCGGGGACGGGCCTTCTTCAATACCGTGTTTCTGGTCCTGCTCTCGGTGGCGGCGTCACTGATCGTCAACCCGCTTGCGGCATATGCGCTTTCGCGTTTCAGGATGAATGGGACTGAGCGCGTGATCCTGTTCCTGCTTGCGACGATGGCGTTCCCCTCCGCCGTGACCGCGATTCCGGGCTTTCTGCTGATAAGGGATCTCGGTCTTCTGAACACCCTGGCGGCGCTTGTTCTGCCGACGGTTGCGAGCGGAATGAGCATCTTCATCCTCAAGGGATTCTTCGACGCCCTGCCGCGGGAGCTGTACGAGGCGGCGGCAATCGATGGCGCCGGGGAATGGACGGTGTTCTCGAAGATTACGCTTCCGATGACCACTCCGATACTTGCCGTGAATGCGCTGAATCATTTTGTCGCCGCTTACAACTCTTGGGAATGGGCATTTCTCGTCTGCCAGAAGGAGTCTCAGTGGACGATTGCCGTGTGGATGTACCAGATGAGCCAGGAGATGGCGGGGCAGCCCTGGTGCGTGATGGCGGGGTTTGTGCTCGTGTCGATTCCGACGGCTGTTGTGTTTCTGCTCTGCCAGAAGGTAATCCTTCGAGGCATTGTCCTGCCAAGCATGAAATAGCGCCATGGAGAA
>SUVZ01000368.1 GCA_015061765.1 Lentisphaerota bacterium | reverse complement strand
ATCATTCCAATGGGCCTCACTTTTCGCAGCGCCATGCCGCTTTTTCCAAATGTCAAAATAGGAATAATAGATAAGCCCGTTCACTCCGGCGGCCACGGCCTGCCAAGTCATCGAACGCATTTCGTCAAGATTTGGACGACGCACGTTCGGAAGCCCTATTTCGGCAGGGAAATAGTCCCCCCAATCGAAAACCTGCGGCACCTGCCACAATGGACGGGTTGCAAAAAGCTGTTCGTCAATGAAGCGAGGGTGCTCGGAGACTTTATGCAGACGCCCCTCAAGGCCGGCACCATGATAGCCAAGCGGATACGGATCATTTGCTATTACGTCAAAGCCTCCCATAAAGAACCGTGTATGTTTCGGCTTATCAAGGACAATCCATGTCGGATGTTCGGGGTCGACCTCACGGATCCGGCGATGCCGCTTGATGAGAAGCGGGGCAAGAGATGAAGGCAATTCATCGCAGATGTACCATGCAAGAACAGCTGGATGATCCTTAAAGCGAAGCGCACGCATTATATAGGCCTCTTCTTTCACGGGATCCGCCGCATTTTTCCATCCGCTCTTCATTGTGTACAGCACTTTCAGACCTTCACGGTGGCAGAGGTCAAGCATATCCTTTCCTGACCCTTGATACGGCATCAGACAGTTGAACGGAGCCTCCTTATATTTTACGATATCCTTCTTTGTAACTTTAAGCCAGTACATGCCGAGGGGGAAAAAGCGTTTCCCGTCAACCACGGTCCGATGCATCGCATCAAACATCACTTTGCGTACCGGCGGTTTACCCGTCCGTTCAAAAGAGACTTCATTGCGCGCAATCTCCTTGCCGTTGCTGAACAGGGCAACTGCGATGCTGTTTGTACCGACGGGAAGCGCTTCTGCATCAAAACCGCCGACGGCAAATCCATCTTTTACAGTGACCTTAGAAGCGGCGCGTCCGCCGCTCGCCAACGGATATTCAAGAACACCCGTCAAGCCGTCATCCGGATAGAGATCGGGATTTACCACGTATTCAGCGACCACTTTCACCGGGCCCCGGTCAATGCGATCCTGATAGGCCGACGTTACGACCTTGACGACGGTCGGAGTCGACGGCAGCTGTTCAATGGAAAAATCATCGAATCGAAGGCGTCCGTTTACGCCTTGCGACATCCATATCGAAAAGCTGCCCCAAAAGGCATTTCGAGGCATAGGAGCGGTTTTGGCCTCGTAGCATACCCAACCGTCAACAGCATTGTCCTCGGTAGCGAACCCCTCGCATCCGTCAATGGATTTTCCGTTTACGTCACTCCATTTGAAGGACACATACAGTCTTCCACGCGGCGCATCATAAGAATCTTTCTTCACCCACATGTAAAATCGATAGGTTGTCGCCGGAATTACCCTTATCGAATCCATTGTAGGCCACATGAATGGCGCATTCGTCGGCTGCTCAAGGACAAGCGCACGAGAACCTCCACGCCCTTCTCCATCCTTGAAGCTCCAAAAACCATTTGTAGGCAATGTCCACTTGACGTGATCCTTCTCGAAGTCGCCGCCTTTGTAAAGATTTTCGGCCTTTACAAAATTGGAACATGCCATCACTGTAAGCATCACCAAACGCAATCTTGCAATCATCTTCATTTTATACTTTCTTTGTTTTATGCCGCAAAAACTCACCGGATCGACATTGCGAAACCGCTCTTGAGAACAACAAAGCCATTTGCGTCCAGTTTCGCCCGTGCGCCATTCAGGTACAGCTTGCGCTGCTGCGATGCGGTTAGCGCAGACGATGAATCCCCGAAACGAACAACGGATCCCGGAGAACATTCCACATCCACACGACCGCCACCCCATGCGACCGCGGAGGAATCAAGGAACACGATCGTCGCCCCCTCGCCCGCGATGATTCCGCAGTCCGAAATGCCGATCGCGAGCGTACCCACTGCCGCATGTACGCCAGTGTCGGCGGCAAAAGCGCCTCCATCCAGACGTATATTCTGCGCGGCATTCATCGTATTGTCTGCGCCTACCATCCATATGCCGTTCGAGACCACAAGCGGAAACGCTGTAAAGTCCGTGACTCCGTTCACTTTCATCGTGCCGGAACCTGTCTTGGTGACATGAAGCATCCTGTAGTCTTCTTGCGTGAACATCTTCATGCTTCCTGAAACCGTAAAGTCGACGGCTTCTGAAGACGTAACATCTAAAACGTCAAATGTCACGGTCGCCGGTACCAAAGTGCCACGCGCCAGCAGGCTGATATCGGCATCCCAAAAGGACGGTGAGGTCCCTTCGACAATCCATCTGGCATCGCAATTACCCAAACGCACCGCCTTGCCATAACAGCGCGCACCGTTACGCAGCGTTAGAAAATTCAAATAGGTCGAACCCGACGTGTCAACGGAATCAACAGAAGATGAAGACTTGGAGCACTCACATCCAAACTCTGCTTCACCACCGTCAATGATGACCGATTGACGGTTTCGGCTGAGGTTTTCGGAGAAAGATTTGTCTCCGCCCTGTCGAAACTTTCCACCCGCTTCAACGTGGATGTCACATGTTCCGTCTGCCACACTCACACCTTGAAAGGTATCTGCGTTGATAAGAGAAAGCACGCCATATCTGCCAACGCTGACAACACCATTTGTCGGCAGCCCGGCCCTGTTTGTCACGCGCAATTCGGCATGCCTATCCTCAGACGAGCCCGCAATCACAATTTTTCCGCCTTGGGAGGTGCCGCCATCAACCAGCGTCACACAAGAGGCATAACCCGGACGAGTGAAAGCAGCATTAAAACTCAGTATGCAATAACCACTTTGCGATTCTCCCGAAGAAGCGTACGAGCCTGTACGTGTCACTCCTTCACTCTCAAAACTTTTTGTACCTACACCACCCGTATAATAACATCCATCTATCGCAATAATCTCAATATTGTCGCCATATTGCCGAAGTTTCGCCCAAACACCTTTAGTCAACGTGGAATTATCCGCCTTATACTGGAATTGAAATGAAAGAGTCGTGTCATCGACCCAACGGAAATACCCCACCCAAGCCTCGACAGGAGTCCAGGAAAGTGATCTGCCTCCAAGCGTACCGGAAATCGAATCGATGTCTACATCCTTGAGATTGCGGTTGTGGGCAAACACGCTCCAGGCGCTTTTGGGAACGTAGCCGTGTTCGCACACCGACGTCTTGTCAACAGGACTAGAACCATCAGTCGAAACGGCGAATATAGCGCCGTCGGGAAGCGACAGCTTTGCGACCTTCGCATTCTCCTGATTGACGAGACTTAACTTCATTTCACTTGCTATATCAACCGTTCCTGAACATGTGAACGGACCGGAGACCATGACATCGGCGATGCGCTCTCGTGACGTGAAAAAAAGCTTACTGCATCCATAGTAATCTTCGGGAGTTCCCTCAGTTGTACGGAAGCCGATGTTTTCGATTGTGAAATTACCGGAAGGATTGTCGAAATCCTCCCCTATCGCGTTCTGCGATCTAACGAATCTGGCATAAAGGATTTTCGCCTTAATGTCGGATCCATCCTGCTCCAAACGAATCTTTACAACCTTTGTAATCCCCAAACATTGCTGAAGCTGAACCTCCATCCAAGCTTCACCGCGCATAACATGATAGGGTTGCGCATTTCCATTTGAATCGCCGCCGTTCGCTTTGCCGTTGAGGTATGCAGCGGAGATTTCTATATCGTTCAAATCGGCATTCTCCAGAACAACCGTAAATTCATCACCGTAAAGTCCGCCCTTCCTCTCATCCGTCGCAATCCAATGCTGCGGTGCGGTGTGGACAAAAGCAATATCGCCGGACACATCTATGCCATTGCCGAAATGAAGCAAACCTCCCGCAATTCTCACCGCCGCCCCTCCGGAAAAAGACATCGGATCGCCGGAGAAACTCACAGTGTCTCCACTTATTGTGTTTACTGACATGCCGGAAATCATTGAGCCGTCCAAGTCAATCCCGACCTTTCCATCGCCAAAAAAAGATGAAGGTGCTGAGGCATTCCAGATATAGTCAAAATTTCCTGCACCACAAACACTTCCAATCAAACCCCAAAGCACAGCCGCATGCGATTTTTTCATATTTCTTATCCTTTCTTGTCGTACAACACAAAATTAGCTTTCACTTCTGCGATGCGCGAATCTTTTCCAGCGCAACCTGAACGGCGCAGGGTTCTTCCTTGCCGGTCCAGTCCTGGGAGGCGACCCATTCCTCGGCGGCGAAAATGCGCTGGGCGGCTTCCTCGTAATCGACTCCGCCAAGCTCAACAAGAAGACGGATGCCGCGGTCGATGAGCTTTTTGTTGGAGATCGAAACCCAGCT
>SUVZ01000367.1 GCA_015061765.1 Lentisphaerota bacterium | reverse complement strand
TCTCCGCTTCGCACGCACGCATAATTTCAGCCAGCAGGAGAGCTACAATTATGCGTGCGTGCGAAGCGGAGAGCTGTGGTGGCACGATTTTCTATGGTTCGTGAAACAGGTCGAGTCGCACGGTGTCCGTTCTTGGATATGGAGCGACAGGATATGGGACCATAAGGAAGAGTTTCTTGCGCGAATGCCGCGGAGCGTGCTGCAGTCGAACTGGTATTATCTGAGAAACTACAACCTTGATGAGTCCAATCCGTACCGACGGAAAATAGATGCGTTCAAGGTGCTTGAAAAAGCCGGATTCGATCAGCTGCCGACAAGTTCCACCAATGCCCAGAAGGGCAGTTTTAAGGCTACTGTCGAATTCTGCGACAGACATATCGCCCCCGAAAGGCTAAAGGGGTATCTGATGTCGGCGTGGCGCCATACAGTTCCGGATTTCCGTTCGAGACTTGAAGATTCGATAGAAGACGCTGCGCCTGTCATCGCAAAAAGCCGTTCGTCCAACGCGTAATACTTTTTTAGAAAGGCAACGATAAATGAAAAATCCGGCAAATGCCGCCTGTGCGGTGGTGGCGATGGTCCTCAGCTGTGCGGTCCATGCAGGAAAGCCAATAGCGCTCATGGGGTTCGGAACCGACGTAAAGACTATGAAGTCCGACGTGACGGACCAATGCCGGTACGAGTCCGAAGTCTTTGTGGACAAATGGGTCTCTCCGGCGGACTACGGCAGGTATTCAGTGCTGTATTTCGGCGAGAAGCTGCGCGGCGAGGCAAAGGGCCGAAACTGGCGTGAAGGGGACGCGAGAGCCGCCGCCGAGAAGTTTATCGCCGACGGCGGCACTGTGATTGTGGCAGGCAGGGATGCAATGACGGAACTGTTCGGCAAGCCGGACCGGAAAAGCCCCGATGCCCTTAGGGACAAGGTGACATTCATTCCGCAATCGCTTGGACGCATGAAGGTGACGTATGCCAGGGCGAACAAGCCGCTGTCTTTTGCCGATTCCGCGGGCAATGACATATTGACGGATGAAGGGCGCAGAGTGGCTGAACTCCAGGGAAGATTCATGGCGGCGTTCGGGAAGGCGAAGGATGTCGGGATGATGCCGGAACTGGAGAAATGGGATCCGGTTCCGTTGGGTGAACCCGGCAGTCTGAAGTACCCATCGGCATTCCCGAAAAAACCGCGGTTTGCCAAGCCTGCACCCCGCAAGGAAGGGCTTGCGGTGTTCGACGGTGCGGTCAGGGCCACGGTGGCGCTTGGGGATGCCGGCGAATCCGCACGCGGCCTGGCGGAGGAACTGGCATGGCATCTTGAGAGGATGTGCGGATCGAAGTTTGACGTCGTCAGCGGTGAACCGGAATCGGGTCCGGCGCTCGTCTATCGCAAGGTGAAATGTCCATCCGGCTTTGCGCGCGGGAACTCTGCATATTTCAGGATATGGCGTGAAGGCGACAAGGTCTATCTCGGCGGCGACGGAGCCGGCAAAAGCCGCGCCACCACCTATGTGCTTGAGGCGCTTGGCTGCCGGTACATCTGGCCTGGCAAGAACGGCAAGATAATCCCGAAGAGGAACAGGATCGTGCTGCCCGAGATTGCCGTCGAGGACGCCGTTCCCTTTGCCATACGGCGCATGCGCCTCTATGGATGGGACGAATTCAGGGACCGAGAGGGGAATCGCGACTTCTGGCGTTGGCACGGCATGAACGACATTAAGATAATGACAACGGACAGGCCCGGAGATTCGGACGGCTACCAGTGGGGACACTATTTCGAGGATTTCTATCCAAAGTACCACAAGACCAAGCCGCACCTTTTCGCGCTCCAGCCGGACGGCACCCGGAAGCAGCGTCTCGGAAAGCGCACGGAGCGGCCGACGCTCTGCCTTTCCAACCAGGAGCTGGTGGACATAACGGTCAAGCGGAAGATCGACGAGTTCGCAAGGAATCCGTCGAAGAAGGCGCTGTCGCTCTGTCTTCCCGACGGTGCTCCGGTTTCATGGTGCCTGTGCGAGGGATGCCGAAAGTTGGATCCCGTGAATGCACCTTCGGGGAATGTAGTGATCTACTTTCCGAAAAGGGGGATACAGCCGTATGTGTCGATGACGGATCGCGTGTTCGAGTTCATGAACCGCGTCACGGAGAGGGTCGCGGAGCCGTATCCGGACAAGCTTCTCTCCACGTACGCCTATTCATGCTACACAAAGCCTCCAGTCCGTGTGAAGCCGCATCCGAATCTGCTGATACTGTCAGTCGCCGGAAACTATGCGAACGCGGCGAACGACAGGATCGTGGAGGAGAACCTTGCGGCATGGTCGAGCTTCGGGAACAAGGTGATGTGGCGTCCCAATGTGCATATGGGTTTCAGGATTCACGCCCCGGACAACTTTGCGCGGAAGATGTTCTCCGACATTTCGCTACTGGCCGAAAACGGCATCTTCGGTTTTGACTTCGATTCCATGTACAACGAATGGGCGACAAAGTGCTTCAGCTATTACATGGGAGCCAAGGCCCAGTTCAATCCGGACAGGGTTGACTTCGATTCGCTTGCGGACGATTATTGCCGGGCGGGTTTCGGTGCGGCGGCGAAACCGGTGCGCGCGTTTCTTGATGCGGTCGAGAGGTTTACCACGTCCGCAGCGGAGGCAAACGCCGCTGATGTGTGCAGGCATATGGGCTGGGCGGAACGCCGCAGGCACCAGAACAGGCTTCTCGAGCATCTTGATTTCGATGCATTGGAGGCCTTTCTGTCGGAGGCGCGCAGGGCGGCGGACGGTGATGATGAAGTGCTGGGGCGCATTGCCCGGCTTCAGTTCGGAATGGATCTCGGCCGATTCAGCGCACGCAAGCGTCTCGGCAGGCCGTCCAAGCCCACGGCGGCGGAGGATGAGGCTCACAGGCGGATGATTGCCGATTATCTTGCGCGGGACCCCTCTGCATTCCGGGCGAGTCAGTTGGGCATAAAGTAAACTCTCCGCAATTTAGTCTGACCATGTTTGTCCGCTGATTTTTGGTTTCTGTAAGTTCTCGCTTGCTCTTGGGGTTGTCGCTTCATTTATTTTTCTTTGAAAAAATCTCCGAAACTCGCATAACTGACAGTTCAATTTTGCGTTGGTCGGGGAGGTGGCCGACAATGAAATCGCCGTTTGTACTTATGCTATAATACGCCGCATTTCCTTGAAATTTCAACAGAAGCTTCTGACTATGATAGACGGTTTCCTTCTAACGGCACAGCAGGTGTGCATACTTTTTGCCCTTATGGCGGTAGGCTATGTCTGTCGCCGCAGAGGGCTTTTTTCCGATGCGTTTGTCAAGGGTGCGGTAAACCTGCTCCTGCTGGTCGTGACCCCATGCCTGATTGTGCACGTGTTCCAGCGTCCATTCTCAAGGGAAATGCTCGCCAATCTGGGGATTGCCCTCGCCGCCGCATTCTTTGCGCATGCAGTAGGGATGGTTTTCGCGGAGACTTGTTTCAAGCGGACAGGCGACATGCTCAGAGGCGTGCTGAAATTCGGCACGGTTTTCTCCAATGGCGGATTCATGGCGATTCCGCTGGAGTATGCATTGCTGGGCGCGGAAGGCGCTTTCTATGGCGCCGTGTATGTGGTGGTGTTCAATCTTCTGTGCTGGACCTATGGCCTGAAGGTCATGTGCGGACATCTCAAGGACCTCGACAGACGGATACTGTTCATCAATCCGGGGACCATAGGCATAGCCGTCGGACTTCCGCTCTTCCTTACCTCCACGACACTGCCCCCGATCATTGGCGATCCGGTAAGGTATCTTTCCGAATTGAATACGCCGCTTGCAATGGTCATCATAGGTTATTATCTGGCGGATGCGCGTTTCGCCGCGTATTTCCGCTGTGTTCCCGCACTGGCGGCGTCTGTGCTGAGACTGGTGGTCATACCCTCCATCGTTCTCGCCGCGCTTGTCTCAATGCGTGGGGCGGCGGGGCTCGATCCTACCATGGCCATAGCGTTGACCGCATCGGCGTCCGCTCCGGTTGCTGCGATGGATTCGATGTTCGCCTCAAAATATGGCAAGGATGTCGATGTGTCGGTGGGGCTGGTTTCGTTCACGACTCTTCTGTCCGTGATAACCATGCCGCTGCTTGTCGGAGCCGCCATGACCATCTTCCGGTGATGCGGAAAAGAATCGTGCAAAACATGTGAAAGAATACTCTTTGCAGAGATGACGCAATCGGCCACTCAGATGGTCATTGCGCCGCTGGCGCGACCACGAAAACTGCGGCGGTGACGAATCGCGCATGACGCGCGATTGAACCGTCGTTGTCCGCCCTCACCTTAAGGCTTTGCCTTAAGTGGTGCGAC
>SUVZ01000366.1 GCA_015061765.1 Lentisphaerota bacterium | reverse complement strand
ATGTTTCCACGGATGAAGGCTCTCTTTTCTATCAGCCTGCGATAAAGGGCGGAACGAGATTGGACAGGTTCGCCGAAAATTTCGAGCATACGGTTGTCGCGTCTGACGGGTATGTATGGCTGTACGGCGAGCGTCATCCGCTCATAAAATGGCGCGATATTCCGATGAAGCGTGTTAAAGACACGGTTTGGGATGCGGCGGTTCCCGGGATGTATGATATTGTCGGCGCGAGCCGTGACGCAAGCGATTGGGGCGCACGCAAGTTCCGGATGCTTGAAAAACAGGGGTGCAAATTCGTCAGTCTCCTGAAGAACGGTTCTTGCGCCATTGCGGTGAAGGGCAGTTCCGGCGGCTTTCTCACAAACCGTTTCGCTTCGGGATTCTCGACCTGGAAGCATGGGAAGGCCCCCGGTGAAATGGGTACCGACACTGCAGTCGGCCGCAACGACCGCTTTTCCGTGCGGCTTGAAAAGGTTAAGCGCGGAAGCGTGATTGCCACATTTAAGGACATAAAGCTCGGCGACAGATTCATCGTCAGGGTGTTCGGCAAGGGAAAGAAGCTGAGAGGATCGGTGGATTTCTGCTCTGGATATCCGTCCTATCCCATCAGGTTTGAAGAAGGCCGTCCGGATGAATGGCGCGCCGGTTATACCTATGTTGTCGTTCCCAGGAATGTCAAGACGATGCGGGTGATTATGAGCGGGAGTGCTGACGAGACCGTGTGGTATGACGATTTCGCCGTATATCAGGACTCCGCAAAATAAAAGCATCCGTTGGAAGGATGTGGGACACATGAAACCGTACTTCGCCATTTTCGGAGCCTTGTTCGCGCTTGGTCTGCCGGCATCTGCCGTGCAGGCAGGCCGTGTGTATGACGGCACGCAGGCCGATAATGTGATGCATGTGGATGTGTCCGGGGCGGAAGACGCTGTGCTTTCGCTTGGCGTAGCCTCTCCTAAAAACGAAAATCCCACATATGTGATTTTGGCGGAGTACGGTCCGTACGAATCCAACAACTGTGTCCGCATATCGTTCAACGGAAGGCGCGAGCGGCGCATATGCGGATATTTCTGCGGCAAACGCGTCTATTCCGCCCCGGGGATGCTTGATGACGGAAAACTTCACCATGTGGCGTTGTCGCTCTCCAGAGGGAAGGAGATGGCGCTGTACATTGACGGCGTGAAGGCGGCTTCTTCTGAAATTCCCGATTCGGCGTTTCCAAAGGGCTGGCTTGCGGTGGCGCAGCGTGTGAAAACCCTTGATCCCGTTGAGGCTCCGGGGTGGCGGCGCTGGTGGTCGACATTCCATTTCCGCGGGATGATAGACGATGTGCAGCTCAAGGAGGGGACTTTTGACCCTTCGTGCGTGAAGCTCGGGGTCTGGCCGAAATCCGTCAAGTATGCGATCCCGCCTGATCCGTATGAGGCCGAACCGAAATGGGAACGTCCGAAAACGACGCGCAGATACCTGCAGGGGCCATTCTCCGAACGAATGTATACCTACTGGCGCGAGGGCAAGATTGTATACGGCGAAGTTGAGCATGCTTCCGACTGGTCCATCCATCCGAACCGGCTTGAAGACCATGCCATCTGGCTTGTGCATGGTAAAGACGACCGTCCGTTCGATTTAAGGACGGCTAAGCTGAGCGTGACGGATGACGGAATTCCTGAACATTGGCAGCAATGGAAAGTCGGGGATGTTGAAGTGATTCTCTCTGCCGCCGTTGCGTTCGGGCGCAGGCCGTCCGGGCATGTGAGGCTTTCCGTCAGAAACAGCGGGTATAAGAAAATCACTCATCCCTTTGCGTTTCTGGTACGCGCCGGCAAGGAGATGAAGCTTGTGTACGGCGCTCCGGATGTCTATGACATCTACAATCCAGATGTCTCCACTTGGCTGGCGATGCCGCCGACAAATCTCGTGTTCAAAGCGAATGAGGTCCGGTGTGGCGAGCGGTTTGTCGCGGTGCACGGAGACGGTTTTTCGTGGGATGCGAAGAATGGTGCGCTCAGGTTCGATGTGGAGCTTGAGCCGGGAGCTTCCCGCAGCGTCGAACTTGAAATCGGCAAGGGCGCAAGCGACGGCTTGCGGTATGATGAGGCTGCCCAATCGATGCGTTCGTCGTGGAATGGGGAATTGGCGAAACTTGACATGGCCAATCTGCCGAAGGATGCCGAAACGCTTCGTCTCACTAAGAACTTCGCGGTTCAGATGCTGCAGTGTCTCGCCATGCCGACGCAAGGGGATTTTGTCCTGCCGCGCCAGGGCGGGCTGCAGCGTTTCGTGTGGCCGTGGGACGCGGCGGCGTTTCTTGCCGGTCTTGATCTCATCGGGTATGGCGGCTATGTGAAGAAGGCTCTTGATTTCTATTTTGGGCAATGCCAGAGGGATAGCGGTGAATTCGGTCCGTTCAGGCACAAGTGGGCCTGCGATACGGCTTGTGTGCTGGAAAGTTTTGCGAACCATTGTCTCGTTTCAAAGGACGCTGACTGCTGGAGAAAATACCGCGATCAGGCGATGTGCGCGTTCGGATGGATAGAACGCATGAGATCTTCTGGCGGCGGACTTTTCCCTTCCATGGTATCCACCGATGCCGGTGTCGCATCGCGTCACTGGGTCATGACCGATGCGCGCAACGTCATCGCGTACGGGAAATTCGTCAAGGCGGCGGAGCTTTTCGCAGACCGTGACCTTGCCGCGCTCAAGACCGCCGAAAAGGGATATCGTGCAGAGATGAAGAAAGTGTTGGATGTGTGGCGAGAGGCGTACCGTGGCAAGGATGAGCTGCGCATACCGAGTACGTCCGACGGATCTGACGATGATGGGCTCGAACGGTTCCGCTATCCTGATCCCGGCGCTATCGCTGATGCCGGATTTCTGACGCAAGAGGAGCTTTTGCGCGTGCGTCGGTGGCTGCTCAGGCGAGGCTTCGCCCATGAAAGGGGGATGTACAAGAATATCGCCGCGCGCGATCCCGCTTGCCGCCATCATGTATGGTACACGACATCCGCTGAGCTTGGATGGATGCGCGCCTGGCTTCGTGTGGGGCGCAGAGATATGGCCAGGAAAGCCCTTGAGTCAAGTATGCTTACAGCCATCACCGATGAATATTATGTGGGTGAGCGCTATCACGACGCAAACCCTTGGTTCTATCCCTGGAGCCCGAATGCATCCGGGATGGGGCGTATTCTGATGATGATTTCGCAAATGAACAAATGTCGTTGAGGAGGTTGTTATGTGCGCAATAAAAAGTTCTGTAACTGTCGTGCTTTCGGTCGGCTTGTTCTTCTGTGCGTTTGCCGGAGGCACAAGAACAATAGAAGGCTATGTTTTGACATATGACATTCCATCGGGGGAGACCTATGTGGAAAACGAGTTGATTCCTGATGATGTGTCGGAGGTGATCAAAAAGGGAGACGGAACGCTTGAGGTCAAAGCTGGAAACAGCGCGAGAAAGTCTGCTTTGACCGTCGAGATCATGGAAGGGTATGTAAAGACGGCGATAAGCACTGATCCGTTCGGCGGGGAAAAAACAACGATTAAGGTGGCGCGCGGAGCGGCGCTTTGGTATACAGGGGCAAATCCCGGACAGAAGACCCGCTTGATATACAAGATGGAGATTGCCGGTGACGGTCCGGACGGGAAAGGCGCGTTCTACCGTACCGGCTCGTCCGGGGGTGACTGCCTGATAACGAATCTCAAGTTGACGGACGGAGCGACCATCGGCGGCGACAAGAAATTCGGTGTGCGTTACACGGATCTTAATTCCCATACTCTTACAAATAAGGTTGAAAGCACTTCGGGAGAGACATTGGTGTATGCGCACAATGATTACGGTTCGCATGTCAAGAACCCGGGCAATATCGTCCAGTTAAGTAACAGTGTGACTATTGATGGCCTCAAATCATGGGATGGCGTTTCGGACGGGAATTCATGGACGGTCGCAAAGGCGTCATGTTTGGATTTCTTCACTCAAGCTTCGGGAATTCCATTCCCCTGGGAAGTAAAGGCCGAGGCAAATCCAACGCTCCGTGTATTCAAGGATGCCGAGATGCTTCGAGGAATAACAGGAGTCAACTCCGGATTGTCTTTGACGTTTTCCGGATTGTATAAATTCGAGACACCTCGTGTGCTCACGATCCGTGGTGCGGTTACGAATTTTGTGCTTACAAAGAACGATGCCGTGCTTAAAGTGGCGATGCTTACGAATGACCATTACTTCTCCCGCATGGATATAAACGCAGGCGCGATCGACATTGTAGGAGGCGGACGCCAGAAGCTTGTAAACGCGTGGAATACATCTCACATAAAGTCCGGGGGTTCACTGCTTCTTGAAGAT
>SUVZ01000006.1 GCA_015061765.1 Lentisphaerota bacterium | reverse complement strand
CAAGCAGCAGACCGAGCGATGACGCGAACGAGGCGGAGAAGACGCCGATCGCGAACAAAGCCGCCCCCGCCGCGATCACCCATTTCCGCCGGAACAGGTCGGCGATGAACCCTCCGAACGGCACCATGACCGCATACGCCATGAAGAATGCGGACGCCACCATTCCCATCTCAAGATCCGACGCCCCGATATCGGCCTTGATCTGGGGGATCGTCACGCCGTATATCTGGCGCGTACCCTGCAGAAGAAAGTACGTCACCCACAGCAGTCCAAGCGCCGCCCATTTATACGGAACGCGGATCACTTCACCACCTCTTCCAGCATTGAATGCCTCATCTCGATTTCCTTCACCTCATCAGGGGAGAACACCCTGCGGCCAAGCTTCCATTTTCCGGAGATGTCGTCCTTTTCAACATATTCGCGGCTTACGAAATTTTTGAAGATGCCGCACTTCTTCAGGACGTACAGGTTGAATCCGCGGAGGTGTCCGCCCGGGACCGTCTCCTTCAGGTTCATCATGAAGAGATATGCGGCGAAAAGGCTGTTCGCCCGCTTGTGGTCTCCGCATTCCAGCGCACTCCATATCTTGGCAAGGCACTCCGCGTATGCGGCTCGTTCGGATACGAGGCCGCCCGTTCCGAACCGCCTGTACTGGTCGAGCCACCCATAGCTTCCCCATGCGCTGAAGACCGTCTTGATCTCCGGCGCCGAGGTCTGCGCCGCCATTCTTGCGTTCGCGTCCTCGCCGCCGGTCTCTTCCTTTATCCATCCATAGACCGACGGGAATTCGCGGGAAAGGCCGATGAGAAGGGACGTATCGGGTATAGGCACCTTCTCGGAGGTGTACGTCTGGATTATGACCGGGCGCTTCGCTATCTTGGCAAGGGCGACATAATATCTGCGGATATCCTCCTGGGTACGGGCATCGTGCGGCGGGCGGGAGGCGATGGCAAGCTTCGTGCGCGGATATTTTCCGGCCAGCAGTTCGACATGACGCGCCAGCGCCTCCATGTCCGCCGTGTCGCGCCCCTGGCAGCCAAGCACCACCGCCACGTCGCGTCCGGAAAACGCCTCGGCCAGAAACCCGAAACTCTTCTTGCGCTCTTCGACGGACAGAAGATCGATGGCGTCGTTGGACTGGGCCCAGATGAACCCCTTGACTCCCTTCCCGACGACGAACTCCGCCTCGCGCACGACCGTCGCGCAGTCCACCGAACCGTCCTCATGGTACGGAACCGAGAGTATGGGAAACACGCCCCTGAGCAATCCGGGTTCCGGAGCACCGGGGAACGCGGTGTTCGACAGAGCCAGCAGGACAAATGAAATCGTCTTTTTCATGGCAGAGATAATACCATATCGGCCACACAAAAACATATCTTTTCAACCACAAATAATATATCCTTTTGCACGGATGTGATATAATGTTCCGCCATGGACAGAAAACGTATTTTTGCGGCTTTCAGAATGGCCTATTCATCCAACCGCGAATTCATCACCGGCATTTCACGGTTCATCCGGCGCAACCGGGGCTGGCATGTGACGCTGGCCGACAACTTCACGGATTTCGATGTCGACCTTCTCTCCAACGTGGAATCGAACTACGACGGGATAATAACGATCCGTCCGCATTCAAAGGAGGCGATGAACGCAATACTGAAGGCAAAGATCCCCATCGCCATGCTCGGAACATCCGGGAGCGACTTCAAACCGAAAAGGAACGGGATTGTCATGGTCCGCGGAAACGATATCGCCATAGGTCAGGCGGCCGCCGCGCACATCGACATGCTTGGCGCATTCCGCTCATACGCCTATGTCAGTACGATTGCGAAAACCTCATGGTCAAAAGCGCGTGAAAAGGGATTCACGAGCCGATTGCGCGAACGGGGCGAGGTTTCGTCCTTGAATTCACCGTTTCCGGAAGGATCTCCGATGGACATCAAGTACCTCACGGAAAAGATCTCCGCACTGCCGAAGCCCGCCGCGCTGATGGCCGCATACGACAACCGCGCCATTCAGGTGATTACCGCCTGCCGCACAGCGTCGATAGACATCCCCAGGGAGGTTTCGCTGATAGGGGTTGACAACGACTGTTTCCTTTGCGACTTCGCGACGCCATCGCTGACAAGCATCTCCACCAATGCCGCCCAAAAGGGTGAAGCGGCGGCGGCGGAACTCGACAGGATGATCAGAGGGCGGCAGCGCCGCAGCAAGATCATAATCATAAACGACACACGTGTCGTCGAACGTGAAACGACCGCACCAGTATCCCCTTCGAAGAACCTTGTCGAAAGAGCGCTTCTGTTCATACAGTCGAATGCATCGGCGGATATCCGCCCGCGAGACGTCGTGCGCCACCTGAAGGTGTCGAGATCCCTGGCGGACGAAAGATTCAGGAAGATGACGGGCCGATCGCTCGGAGAGGAGATAACGCGAGTCCGGCTTGATGCGGTAAAGAAGAAGCTGATCGACACCGACATTCCTATCGGGAGAATAACCGAACTGTGCGGATTCACCGCCCCGAACTATCTCAAACGGCTTTTCAGGGATAATTTCGGCATGTCCATGAAACAGTTCAGGGAGGCGAGACGAGCTGAGGATGCTCATGGCGATGGACGATGCCAAGTGCGCGGATTCTCCGCACGTCATTTTCCGTAAGGGGCTTTTTGACGGGATGGATGCTCGGACGCTCGTGCGCATCATCGGACTTGAAGTGATAGTATTCCTTTTCGCCGTTGCATCCGCCTGGATGGTAGAAAACGGGAGGCGGAACACCTCGTTCCATCATGGACTTGAGTTCGCCAAGATGCCTGGAGTATACCGCGCGCGGAGTGCAACCGTGTTTTCTGCAGATCGCCGCCGCCATGCCCGTGACTTCGCCGCATACGCCCAATGTGCCCATTACGCGCGTCGCGGCGAAAGCGACGTGCGAACAGCTGATGTCGCGCCCGGCCAGAAAGAGATTGTCGCAGTCTCTAGCGTATAGACATCTGTATGGAATGGCGTAGGGGCCGTTGTAATGCCGATGGTAGGCACACGACCGGAACGGCTCCCTGAACTTCGCCTCATTGTCCGGATCGGGAAAGTGAAGGTCGATGTTCCATGTAACGGGCGCGGTCAGATCGGGATGCTCCACGTGATTTTCGATATCATTCTGCGTAAGAACATAATCTCCGACAACGCGATAGCTTTCCCTCTTGCCACCGATGGGGGAAATCCAGGTGATCTCCCTTTTCGCCCATTCGGCCCGGCGCGGCGAACGGTTCTTGAGATAGCTCCAGTTCGAAAACACGGCATACAGGCCATAGTCCCGTATCGCCTCGGTGTCATCGGCCATGTCGCGATATTGACCCGCCTCCTGCTCCCATCCTCCTTCCGTGATGTGGTAGACGTTCGACTCACCCAGCGCAAAGCCCCAGTCAATGTCAGGGAACGGAACCGCCGCCGGAGCGATGCGGCTCGTCCACTGCATAGAGTGCCCCATGACCTGGCGGCTCGCCGTCTCCGGCGCACACGATTCGTTGAAGCGGCCGCGTGGCTCCCGTCCGTACATGGTTTCGCATCCCGCCAGACGCGCAACCGTGGCATCTCCGGTTGCATCCGCAAAAAGCGTAGCGCGATGACGCGTGACCGCGCCCGTGTGCGTATTGCGGGAAAGTACGGCGATGATGCGCCTCCTGTCTGCAGGATCCGTCTCTACGGCGAAAACATGCTCACGGAAGAACACATCGCAGAATCTCCGTGACCGATGGAGGAAATTAGCCTTGCGAGCATCCTCGTAGAGGCATTCCGGCGAAACGCGCCCATCCAGCTTTATTTCGTTTTCAATGCCGCATAGTATAGCAAACCTATGCCATAAAATCAATCCCTTTTATTGCCGCATCTATAATTTCTTGCGCCTCTCTGTCACGCATCTGCATCCGGCGCTTGAAAATGCGACGCTCTTCTTTCTGTTTCTGGCGGCTTGAATCCGCCCCGTCAAACATCGAAAGAAGCGCAAGAAAGAAAAAAACACCTCCCTCGATGCTTCGAGTGAAGGTGCCTCGGATGGACCTACGAAAGAAACATCAAAGGAGGCGAAACTGCACGGACTGGCAGTGTCCTCTTCAATGCGTCTTCCGAGTTCAAGTTTCCGAGGCTTTTCACTCGACGCGTTCCAAACACATTCCAGAGCTTCTTCCTTCTGCTCCTTCCTGTGCGGAAAATCTGTTCTCGCTCCGCCAAAGCGTTTCTCACGCTTCAACGAAACCTTGTCTCAATCAGTTCTCTTCCTTTCATTGTTCGGTTGCTGATGTGAAAATCAAAAATATCATCTTACTTCGCCGCCGCTCCTTGCATCTGCCCATTGGCAAATTCAGGATGTGTCAAGCGCTGTTCTTCGAGCAATGCATCAAAGAACTCCCTGAACGACTTATATTTAGCCGCTATCGCATCCTTGATCGCCCTCAATTCCTTTGTTGCTTCAGTTTCCATAATCATATTTCTCTATTATTTCCGCTTTCAAAAAACTTATGCACTTTAACGCCTCAGGCGTACAAAAGCAAATCTGATGCGTCGGATACTTGAATTTTGCCAAAGCCCAGAACGCTTCGCGGGAGATTACTCCGCTGACAAAATCGTTGACATAATTCCAGACCGTATCGTTCGCCATCGGGCCTTCAACGATATCGAAGTTATGTTCTTTCCCGCTGCGGCATTCGGCGATAAAATCGAGCCATTCATCCGTCATCGCATTGAACTTCTTAACCGACAACCCCTCGATAGTTTCAAATTCGTAATGGTTTATCACCGCGACAAGATTACGGTCTCGCTTCGCCCAGCGCTCAGCCTGCGCATAATTCGCCGTGCAATAAAACCCGAAACCGAAATCTTTGGCATAAACCGCTTTACGGATTTCAGGCTTTTTAACCTCAACATCACTGGCGTGGTAAAGTATCATTGCAATAACCTCCCCGCCTTATATGATTCCCACTGATAACTCGGGTTTTCAAAATAGACGCCATTGGCGAAATCGGAGATTTCATCAATGATAAAAGAGCTAAAAACCTTTCGAAACGGAGAGAGCATATCTGCAACGGTGGCAATTGGCGCATCAGAGCGCCCCATTTCACTCTCGATTAGCGTCGAATACACGCGCCCGATTGATGTCGCTGTTGGAATTGAATACTTGCAGTTCGTTATCGTATCATAATCGCCGTTTTTAATTCCACAATCGGCAATAAGTTCATCCGACACCCTTTCAAACGGCAGGCAGTGATTCAAATCGGCATATTCAAGGTGGTGTTTAAGACAATCGTCACCCATCGCGGCGACAATATCGCCGCGCTTATTATTCGTTTTACGCCCGACATACTCTACTAGCGAACAGACATAAAACAAATCATTCTTTTTCTTTTCGTCCAACACAAAACACATTATAGCACTTTTCTTATTATAATTCTATTATGCGTTCCACCACATTCCAAAGCTCCTTCTTCTTTCTACTCCTTCCTGTGCGGAAAATCTGTTCTCGCTCCGCCAAAGCGCTTCTCACGCTTCAACGGAACCTCGTCTCAATCAGTTCTCTTTTCTTCCTTTCATTGTCTGGTTACTGATGTGAAAATCAAAAATATCATCTTACTTCGCCGCCGCTCCCGCTGTCGGTCCATTGGCAAATTCAGGATGATGTTCTGCCTGATACTTGAGAAGATCTGCGCAGTATTCACGAAAAGAAGAGAACTTTGAAGCCAGTTCTTCCTTAATCTGCCACAATTCTTCCAAGACATCTATTTCTTTATTCATCAGTCATCTCCTTTCATATCAAGCGGGGTACATATTTCCGGGTAATTAAAACCCAACTTCTCAAGAGTTTTACGAATCAAAGGCTTTGTTGCAGGGTTTGCAATATGCTTGCAGTTCCATGACACAAGAAAATCCATGCCGGAAACAGCGGCAACGGCAATAGATATGCGGACTGAATCTCCGCGAATGCGCTTATGGACAGCCACTCGTGGGCATTGTCGATAAAGTTGGTGCGGGAAGCCGCATCCCCCGCCGCAGACGAATGAAAGGTCGCAAGAGCAAGAGAGCCTGCGACAACCAAGGAACGATGTACTGATCTCATATCTCTTTTCCCCTGCCCTTCTTGGGCTTTACGCGCCTTGTTTTCCCAAAGGTGGATTCGCGCACGACAAGCGGCGCGGACAGGGAAAGCGCCCGTGGCGGGATGTCAGGGGCGGCAATGCGCGCAATCAGCATTTCCACCGCATGACGGGCGATCTGCGCGCAAGGCTGGCGCAAGGTCGTAAGCTGCGGACTGACCAATGTCGTGCATTCAACTTGTCTAACCAAGTTTTTACAGGCGTTTTCCGATGTGGCATCCACGATGCCGTCAAAGGCTCCAGCCATTGGCGTATGGAGCCATAAGCAATCTGTTGAGATCTTCGGAGTTCGGTCCGACGCATACCTCCCGCACAGGATCCCAACGAAGCCCGGAAAGGCCGAGTCTCACACACATGTTGGCAAGAAGGCTGATCGAAGTGGAACGATGGCCGATTTCACAGTCTGTCGCAATCGGACGGTTTTCGTATATGCCGTCTATGAAATCGCTCTCGTGGCTATGTCCGCCCGCCGCCTTGTACAGACGCACATCGCCGTCCTTGAGGTCCTTGCCCTCGCGCCACTTTTTAAGATGCGCCGGCATGCCGAGTTTAACCGGCTGTCCACTGTACAGGCCTTCGACGAGATCGCCCTTGGAGCCATGATATATCGTCCCCCTGTAGACGCCTTTTTCCTTGGCGACGTTCGTGACATGCATGCGAAACCCGTTGGCATACACAACGTCGAAATCAAAGAATGCCGCCCAGGTGAAGAGATCGCGGTTCTTCTGGAAGCCGGAAACCTTCATGTTCTCGATGGCAACCGGCCCTGTGCGTTCAGTCCCGAGCGCCCACTGCACAGTATCGAGCTCATGGGCTCCGAAATCCGGAATCATGCCTCCGCCATAGCGGCAGTTCCACCGCCATGCCATCGGCGCATGGATGCCGGGAATGAAAGCGTTGCCGTCAAAATGGGCGGCAGGCCCCTGCCACATATCCCATCCTTCAGATGTGAAATATGGCGGCAACGGCGTTTTTTCGGTGATGACAGGAACTCCCCACAGTCCACCCGAACCTGAAGGAAGGGCCACACGGCAGCTCTTGCACTCCCCAAGCAGGCCGTTACGCACGATCTCTGCCGCTATGCGCTTGACGGAACTGTTGCGGCCCTGGTTGCCCACCTGGAACGTAACGCCGGTTTCCTTGGCCACACGCGCCATTTCCCGCCCTTCCGCGATGCTTATCGTGAGCGGCTTCTGGCAATACACATGCTTGCCGGCCTTCATGGCAGCAATGGCGATCGCCGCATGCCAGTGATCAGGCGTGGCTATGAGCACTGCATCAACCGAAGGATCCCCTGTGACGTCCCGCCAATCCGTGGTGACACGGCAGGAATTGTCACCATAAAATCTGTCGATCCGCTCCTTGAAGGTTTCACAGCCGACTGGTTTCCTCCATGCGCCATTCCAGTCTCCGGCCTTCCGCACGGGATCGCAGCACACAGTGACGCGCACCCTCTTGTCCTGAAGAAAGATATTGGTATTGGACCATCCCATTCCACCGCAGCCTATGACGCCAAGATGAAGGGTTTCCGACGGCTTCAGGCGCCGCGGAGACACGGAACACCCAATGTTGAAAAATGGCACGGATGCGGCCGCGCCCATGAAGAACTGCCTTCGATTCAGTTTCATTTCTGTTTCCTTCTGCTGATAGATGTCATTATTATAACCTTGTGGCGCAGTAGTCGAAAGCCACGAGAGCTTGTAGACCAAAATCTTGGCCTGTTCGGCAAGCGCAGCTCTTATACCATCCACTGCCTACGGACGCACTCCCGATTGTTCCGCTCGTGGAACGAAAGCGAAACATAGTGGATTCCATATTTCGATACGGGTGCCGACAGGCTCCAGAGTGCAGGCCGAACGGTCGAATCGGTACATGCACACCTCATTGGACCTCTTGTGTCCGACAATCATGTATTTCTCATCGGGTGTCAGTTCAAAGTCGCGGGGAAACACGCCGTCGATTGCGGCGACATTGCGGAGCGACAACGTGCCTTTCTCTCTGTCGACAGAAAACAGCGCAATGGAGTTCTTCTCGTATCCGCGGTTTGAGGCCATCAGCACCGAACCGTCTGCTGTGAGCTTTATTGCGGCGGCCTTCGACCATTCCGTGAAACCTTCAGGCAAGGTCGACCATTTGCCGATACGCGAGAAGCCCGTGCCGTCGAACGCAAAACTCATCACGCTGTTTCCGAGTTCGTTCACGACGAAAAGGAACCTGCCGTCCTTAGACCACACGGCATGGCGAGGTCCGTCGCCCGGATCGGTGCGCACCGTCATCGCCGGTACTGGCTTCATCGTCGCGGACTCGTAGAACAGGATGCTGTCCTTGCCGAGATCGACGATGCCGACATGCTTTCCGTCCCGGGTGAAGATTGAACAATGCGCATGGGCCTTGTCCTGACGCTTCCTGTCGGTGCCGAGACCTTCATTGTCGTGGACGACGGTCACGAGTCCGCTTCCGTCCACGGCTACCGTCCCTGCCGTAGCCGACCCGTAGCAGGCGAAGCCCAGCCTGCCGCCGTCAGGGGAGATGGAAATGTGGCAAGGCGCTTCGCTCGGCAATGAAACAAGGCGAACCATGTTGCCAAGTTTGCCGTCCTTGAACGGGAACTTCACTATCGCGCCGCGCTTCTCGCCATCAACAACCTCGCCTATGTACGTATATAGATTTTCCTTGTTGCGGTCGAAGCAGAAATAGTTCGTGCCCTGCACACCTTTCACTGTCTGAACCAGCGCCATCTCGCCCGTGGACGTATCGCATCTGAGCACATGAAGCGTCTGACCGTCGGTGGCGCCGACATTGCATCCAACCACGCAATGGACTATTGCGGAAAACACAGGGTTCATCTCGTACTCCTCTATCATGCCAATTAGTTTTCGTTCGAGTGAAGTCCGCCGGAACCCGCCGTGAACACCACATTGGACTTGTCCGTCCCCGGCTGCAGCATTGCGCAGTTCCAGATGCACGCGCCGCAGTGGACGCACTTTTCGCGGTCGAACTTCGGCGGCTCACCGTCGTCGTCCGCAGGCATGAGAGCCTGGGCGCTGCAAATCTCGATGCATGTCTGCTTCGTGCACTTGCGGCAGAGGTCAGGATCTGCGAAACGGACATGGTCCGCGAATCCCGGCGCCGCCTGTACCTTGCCGCCGATGAGCAGGGCGTCCTGATGCAGAAGCATAAGCTTTCCGTCGTACGGGATCTCAGGCCATCCGCATGCATCCATCACGGCGTCGTGAAGCGGCTTGCGCGCCTTCTTCGCTTCGCTCACGTTCTTCGCGAGTGCTTCGCGGTCGCACTTGCGTCCCTGCACGGCATCATACAGTTCGGGGATGCGCTTCGCCGGCGGGACGGACTTGAAGATTCCGCCGAGGTGAAGGAGTCCTCCGGTCATTCCGCACAGGCCCTCGCCCACCATTCCCCAGAAGAACGACTTGTTGAACCCGGCACGGGCGTGCGTCGCCTTCTTGAGCCTGCGCCCAAGCCTGGACGAACGGCGTTCCGACACGTATGTCGCCTCAAGATTCTCCTTCGTGAAATCCTTGCCTTCGGAAAGGAGCTTGAGGACGTTCCTGGCGAGCATGGCACCCGACTCCCACGCCTCGTCGACACCGGCGTTCGCCAGACAGTCCGTCGTGCCGGAACCTTCTCCGATCCGCGCGAAACCGTCTCCGCAGAGGAACGGCTCTCCCTCCGTTCCTGACTCCTGAATCGACTTCGCGCCCCAGGAGACGAGCGTACCGCCCTCGATATGCCGCCAGATGTACGGGTGCATCATCCAATGCTGGAGATAGCGGTATGTCGTGCGGACAGGAGTATCCTGCCACGGGGCAACGAATATGCCCATTGACGCGGTGCGGTTCGGATGCACATAGAAGAAGCCGAAAATCTCAGGCTCGGGGAATCCAAGCGTGTGAATCACCGTTCCCGGCTCAAGAGTGCAGGATTCGGGAAGCTGTACGACGGCCTTCATGCCGACGCCCCAATCGTGGCGTGCATGGCCTTCAGGCAGGCCGAACCTCTCGTCAAGCACACGTCCCACCGCACCCACGGGGCCGTCGGCCACAACCGTCAGCGCCGCCTTCACGTCCATTCCGGGCATGTGGCAGTCGGTGGGCGTGCCATCCTTCTCGACGCCTTGATCCGCCATGCGCACACCGACGACGCGGTCGCCATCGAAGAGAGGTTCGGCAACGGGGGAACCAGGCCAGATCTGCGCCATGCCGGTCTCCATCACCTTGCCTGCCGCCCAGCCCATGAAGGACCCCATGTTGAGCACGAGACCGCCGCGCTTGTCCATGAACGGCGGGGTGAAAGGAAGTTCGCGGGCGTTGAATTTGCCTCCCTTCATGACGATACCGCCGGCCTTGAAGCAGGCGTCGATGAACTTAGTGCCGACCGAGCGTTTTGAGCATCCGAGATGGTCGAAGAGATATGCGGTCTCCTCACCGGAGACGTCGGCTGCGTTCGGAATCTCCTTTGCAAGATCTGCGCCGGGGAACGTGGCGCGGATGGCATCCGCCTTGGTCACGATTCCTGAAACGCCGAAACCCGTATCGTCGGCGCGCTCGTAGCACATCACCTGGAGAGGCATTCCCGGCATCACCTTCGACTCGTAGAGCGGAGTTCCGTCCTCCTTCGTCTTGGCAAGCTCAGGGGCGAGCGTGAGAAGAAATCCTGCGGAGGCAGGACCGAATCCCGTCACCACAATGTCTGTTTCCATTACCTGACGGTCCATGTCCCGACCTCCTTCTGTGCAATCCGTTACGTACGGTAGTTGGGAGCTTCCTTGGTGATCGTGATGTCGTGCGGACGCGCCTCGCGCTGACCCGCCGCCGTCACGCGGTAGAACTTGCCGCGCTCCTGGAGCTCCTTGATCGTCTTCGTGCCGCAGTAGCCGAGCGAAGCACGGAGACCTCCGCAGAACTGCGTCATGATCGAACGGACATGGCCGGAATACGGCACCATTCCCTCGATGCCCTGCGGGACGAGATCATCCTCAGACTCGTTGTCCTGGAAATAGCGCGCGCGCGAGCCCTTGCCGTTCTTGAGAGCGGCCATGGAACCCATTCCGCGGTACACGACATACTGACGCCCGTTGGAGTAGATCTTCTCGCCCGGGCTTTCGTCCGTGCCGGCAAGGACGCTGCCGAGCATCACACTGTCCGCACCTGCCGCAATCGCCTTCGGAACGTCGCCGGAAAGCTTGATGCCGCCGTCCGCAATGACAGCCACGCCGGAGCCGCGGAGGGCCTTGGCTGCCGAATAGACCGCGGTGAGCTGCGGAATGCCCACGCCGCACACGACGCGCGTGGTGCAGATGGAACCGGGGCCGATGCCGACCTTGACGGCATGGGCGCCGGCCTTGGCGAGGGCAAGAGCCGCTTCGCCGGTGGCGATGTTGCCCGCGATCACATCCACCTTCGGGAAATGCTTCACGATGTACTTCGTCATTTCGACGATGCCCTTCGAGTGTCCGTGCGCGGAATCGACCACAACGACATCAACGCCCGCCTCTGCAAGCTTCTCCATGCGGGAAAGGTCGCCCTTTCCGCCAGAGACGGAAGCGGACACGCGCAGACGGAACTGCTCGTCGCAGTTGTAGGTGGGGTTCTGGTTCTCGACCAGGCGCTGCACGTCCGTAAACGAGTAGAGCCCGGCGATGCGCCCCTTCCTGTCGACGAGCGGAAGCTTGCCGATCTTGTTGGCGCGCATGATTTCATAAGCCTTCTTGAGCGTGGTGCCGGGCTTTGCCGTGACCATGACCTTCTGCATGACATCGGAAAGCTTGCGGGCCTGCATCGGCGCGAAGCGCATGTCGGACGCCGTTATCATTCCGACGAGACGATCCTCGTCATCAAGCACGGGGAAGCCGTTGAACTTCAGCCCCATGCGCTTCTTCTCGGAGCGGAGGAACGAAATATCGTCGTTCGCACGGAAGCATACAGGGCTGGAAATGAGTCCGTTGAGATAGTTCTTGACCTTGGCCACCTCACGCGCCTGCTCATCCTCCTCGAGATTCTTGTGGATGACGCCAATGCCGCCGGCGAGGGCCATGGCGATCGCCATCGGAGCCTCTGTGACCGTATCCATCGCCGCCGAGATGAACGGAATCTTCATCTTCTGGCGTGACGTGAGATTTGTTTCCAGGGATGCGTCGTCGGGAAGAAAATCGGCGTACTGGGTCACAAGCGTGACATCATCGTACGTAAGCCCCTCAAACGGGAATGTCGCCATGAATTTATCAAGATATCTGTTCATTCTGCACCTTTTCCTTTTGCGTGCGCCCCACGGAACACACACGCCTTTAACCGAAATTGCGCCACATTATACCATAAAAAACGACGCGATGCGAATCCTTCCGACACCAATCCTGTTTTATTGCATTTCCAAGGATCGTAATCCCGTTTTGACACCTATTGATTCCAAATTACGCGCTCTGTCATTCTTTTCCGTCGCTGGTTTTCCACCAGCTTTTGAAACCGTGCCCGCCTTGATTGATCAGCGGTCGCGCATCCCTTCGAACACGAGAGGGTTATGCGGAATTTGCGCAGGATCGAAAATGGCGGTCAGGGAATGAAGCTCAACCGGTTTTCGCTCAGGATTCACGCCAAGCGACCAGGCGAGATAGCCGACAATCTCCTCCGGGCGCATGCCCGCCTCCCTGAAAGACGAGATACGCGTATCGCCGTGACGTTTCGCCAGACGCCGCCCGTCAGCACCGACCACAAGCGGAACATGGAAGAATCTGGGTACCGGCAGACCAAGGGCACGGTAAAGAAGCATTTGCTGAGGTGTAGCCGGAAGCAGATCATCGCCGCGCACGACCTCGGTGACCCCCATCGCCGCATCATCCACAACCACGGCTAGAGTATAGCCAGCGCCGTTCTCGTCCCGGGCGAGAGGGAAATCACCAAGTCTGGAGCTGACATCCATCTCATACCCGCCTGCGAACCCGTCATCAAACGACACCCTGGCATTTTCAGCCGCCCGAAATCTCCAGCACGGCAACCGTCGCGCTCCGTCCGCAGTCGGATCGGGATTGAGATGGGCATACGCCTCCTGCCAGGAAGCGAATCTATCCCGGCATGTTCCGGGATAATGGAGCTGGTCGCCTTCGTGCGGAGCGGATTGCGCCGCCTCCACATCTCTACGGGAACAGACGCAGGGATACGCGAGACCGTCCGTGTGGAGTTTGCGTATCGCCGCCGCATAGAGTTCCGTGCGGGAACTCTGCACATGCTCCTCGTCCCAGTCGAACCCCAGCCAACGCAGATCCTCAACTGCCTGAATCTCAGCGCCGTCCTTGTGTTTGGGATGATCGAGATCCTCCGTGCGGAGAATCAGTCTGCCGCCCGCCTGGCGCGCACGGAGCCATGCGACCATGAAGGTACGTACGTTACCAAGATGCAGCGCACCCGTAGGACTCGGCGCGAGCCGCCCAACATACGCGGATTTCGGTTCGCAAGAACAACCGCCTTCAACGGAGGCGATGCCGGACATCACTTTCTCCCGTCGCGCTTCACAAAATCGCGAAGACGCTGGAACACTGCATATAGAGACGGAACGAACACGATTCCCACGAACGTGGCGGCGAGCATTCCGCTGCATGTGCATATGCCAATGGCCTTCATGGCGCCGGCACCAGCTCCGCTTGCGAATACGAGCGGAAGCACGCCGATTATGAAGCTCCATGCGGTCATCATCACAGCACGGAAGCGGAGATCGGCGCCTCGCACGGCGGCTTCGGTTACCGGGAGTCCGGATTCTCGCTCCTGCTTGGAGAACTCGACCATGAGAATGGCGTTCTTTGCAGCAAGGCCAATGAGCATCACGCATCCGAGCTGGGCATACACGGAAAGAGCGGTGCCGGTAAGCCACATGCCAAAGAATGCCCCGGCAAGGGCAAACATGACAGACAACATCACCGATACAGGCATGGTCCAGCTCTCATACTGCGCCACGAGGAACAGGTACGCAAAGATGAGCGCCGCCACCATAAGCCAGAAAAGACGGCCTTCGTTCTCCTTCTCCTGAAGCTGCACAGGACCCCATTCCACTATGTAACCTTTAGGCAGAGGCGTTTCTTCGATAAGCTTCATGATGACCGAGGACGGAACCCCCTCCTTAGGCATCACATCACACCATGCCGCCATCATCTTGTTGTAGCTCATCGTTTCGCGAGTGCCGCCGACGTACTCAACGGATCCTATGGACGAAAGCGGCACGGAACTGCCGTTCGAGGTCGGAATCCGGATGGAAAGGATGTCGTTCATGGACGTACGCTGATCGGGGTCGTTCTGCAGCTTAACCTCGTACACGCCGCCCTTGAGGTTAAAATCATTAACGTAATATGACGCAAGCTGGTTCTGTAGCGTGGAGAACACAACCTTCGGCGTAAGACCCAAAAGATCGGCCTTGCGCCTGTCCAGCTTCAGCTCAAGCTGCGGGGTAGAGGCGGTGAAGCCGTGCACCGCGCTTCGAACAAGGCTGTTCGTGCGCAAATGCTCGACGACCCCGTCGGCAACCTCAAGAAGCTCAAATGGCGTAACTCCGTCTATTGCGCAAAGGTTGAAGCCCACTCCGCTCGATCCTCCCAAGCCGCGAATCGCCGCCGGCTGAGTGAACACGTACTCTCCTGCATACAAGTCAGAAACCATGTCCTTGAGTTTATCCATGATCCTGTCGATTCGCAGATCCGGAGAACTGCGCTTGTCCCAATGGTCAAGACGGAACCATATTACGGCCTGATTCTCGCCCGTGCCCCATAGGTTGCTTTTCCCGCAGGTGGAAGATGTAGAGGCGATTCCGGGCATGTTCGCCGCACGCTCGTGTATCTCATCCACGATGGCGATGATCCGCTCCATGGACTGGCCTTCCGATAGGCGGATGTTGAGTCCTATGTAGCCTCTGTCCTCCTTGGGGAGGAAGGCGGTAGGCACCTTTCCGGTCAGGCACCATAGTGCAGCCACGCAACCGGCAAAAAGCAGCAGAGTGAGAACTACGCGGCGCACGAAGAATCCGACAAACTTGAGGTATGTTTTTCGACTCGTCTCAAGAGTCCAGTTGAACGGCGCAAGAAGGATGCGGCGCCTGTCGGGATCGGGCTTTTTCAGCAGATATGCGCACAGAACAGGCGAGAGCACGATTGCAACGACCGTGGAAAGGCAGAGCGACACGCACATCGTAACGGCGAACTGCACATACATCATGCCCACCATGCCGCCGTAGAACGCCAGCGGAAGGTAGCATGCGAGCGTCACAAGCGTCGTCGCTATAATGGCGCCTGTGATCTGCGACATGGATTTAGCCGCCGCCTCTTTTGCGGAAAGCCCTTCGCGCTCCATAAGGGCCTGGGTGTTTTCGACGACGACGATGGCGTCGTCCACAAGAGATCCGATAACCAGGATCAACCCGAACATCGTCAGGACGTTTATCGTAAAACCGAACATGTACATGAACGTGAACGTTCCGACGAGGGACACGGGAATGGCGATCGCGGGAACAAACGTCGCACGGACATCCTGCATGAAGAGGTATGTGATGGCGACGACAAGCAGAAGCGCGACGATGAGAGTCACGAAGGTCTCCTTCAGGAACACCTTCGTGAACGCGGTGGTGTCGTCAGCCAGCACGCCGACGACGCCCGCAGGCATTCGCTTGATCCACTTGTCGATCTCCAGCTTCACGCGCTCTGCCGTCGCCACGGCATTCGCCTCGGGAGTCTTGTACACGGAAAGCGACACGGCGGGGTTTTCGTTGAACCGTGTGCGGACCGTGTATCCCTTGCAGCCAAGCTCCACGCGGGCGATGTCCTTGATCCGAACCTGCGCGCCGGTGTCGGGGTTCGTGCGCACGATGATGTTCTCGAACTCCTCCTTCGTGGCAAGGCGCCCCTTCACGTTCAGCTTGAAGGTAAGGTACTTGTTGGCGTATTCTCCGCCGATCATTCCGGCGGCCGCCTGTATGTTCTGGGATTCGATCGCGGACTTGATCTCGGCAATGGAGACATTGAGTCCGGCAAGCCTTATCGGATCGAGCCAGATGCGCATGGAGTAGGTACGCCCGCCCGTCTCGACAAGCGCAACGCCGTCCATTCGCGCAATGGCATCCGCCAGCTGCTTTTCGACGAAATTGGACAGGCCCATTATGTCTATCTCGCGCCCGTCGGTCATGAACATGTACATGACCATTCGGTCCTCCGGACGCTTTTTCACGGTGACGCCGCTCTGGGTCACCTCCATCGGCAGTTTCGGCTCGGCGCGCTTGACTGCGTTCTGCACGTTCACAAGCGCGATGTTGGACTGCACACCCGGTCTGAACACGCAGTAGCAGTTGTACAGCCCCTTGTCGTTGCAGTTCGATTTATAGTACCAGATGTCCTCCACACCGTTCAGCTGATCCTCTAGAACCTGCGCGACCGAATCGTTCAGCACCTTCGTGCTGGCACCGGTGTAGTTGGCGGTCACCGTGATGGTGACCGGCGTGACGTTCGGATACTCCGCGACCGCAAGGCGCATAAGACTTATCGCGCCTATGAGCGTTATCACGATGGAAACCACCCATGCAAAGCGCGGGTGCGTAATGAAGAACCGGGACAGACTCGGATACTTCGCGGTCACATCTTCAGCCGTGCTCATTTCACCGCCTCAATCGTCATTCCGCGCTTGGCCTTGTGGGCGCCGTCCGCGACGATTCGCTCGCCAACCTTGACGCCCTTCTCGATCATGACCCAATCGCCCGAAAGGTCGCCACGGGCGACTGAGCGGCGCTCGGCGCGGTTCTCCCTGTCGAGAACCCATACGTATGGGCCCTGAATGTCCTGAAGAATGGCGGTGGGCGGCACGGCGGGACGCATCGCCCCCCTCTTGGACGCGAGGGTGACGCTTACCGTGCCCGCCGGACGGAGCAGCCCCTCCTTGTTCTCGTACTGATAATACACCTGAATCGTATCCGTCAACTGGTCCGCCGTGTTCTCCACATAGTCAAAGCTCCCATTCCCCGCATACTGAGTGCCGTTGGCAAGAAACACGGATGCGATGGACTCTTCGCGCAGGCGTCGACTCAATCCGCTGAACAGGTCGAGGAACTGACGGTTGGACACGGAAAAGCACACGCGGATCGGAGATATCTGGACGATTGTGACAAGCATGTTCTCACCAGCCCTCGCGTAGTTGCCGCGCGTCATGGTCGTGGAACCGATCTTTCCGGAGATTGGAGCGACAATCGTGCAGTGGGCGAGGTTGTCCTTCGCCGATATCAAACTCGCCTGGGCCGCCGCATACGCAGCCCGCGAAGAGTCGCGCTGGGAAAGCGCGTTGTCGACGGCGTCAAGCGACACGGCACGCGTCTCAAGAAGCTTCTTATGGCGGGCATACGAAAGCTCGGCGTACGAGAGATTCGCCTTGCATTCGGCGAGCTTTGCCTCCGCGTTCTTGACGGCGGCGGAATACTTAATCGGATCCAGACGGTACAGGACATCACCCTCCTTCACCATCGCACCGTTCTCGAAACAGACCTCCAGAATCTCGCCCGAAACCTGCGGAACAACATTCACCTGAGCAATGGGAACGACACGCCCCGGATATGTGGAGACACTCATGTCCGGTCTCTCGACAACCTCACATACAGGCAATGTAATCGATGCCGCCAACAATAAAAAAGAATGTATCATTTTAACTCCTTAATTGACCCAAAATTATACCACATTCCGTAATCCATGGGCATTAAACGGAACAAACCCCTTTTTCCCCAGACAATCAATGCGAACTCATGTCATTTGACTGGCTTGGGAATATTGGCAAGAAGTCTTTTGAGATCCTGAACACGGTCTTTCGTGGCCACAAGCACTGAATCTTTCGTGGTGACGATAACAATGTCCTTCACACCTAGCGCCGCTATGTTCGCGCCTTCGGCGACGGCAACAGAGTTCTCGCAGTCGAGGAGCGTGACCTCTCCGCGTATTGCATTCCTGCGCCCATCGGTCTTCAGGTGACGGTCTGCCGCCGTCCAAGTGCCGACATCGTCCCAGCCGAAATCGCCTGACGTCACAAGCACATTGTCCGCCTTTTCCATCACAGCGTAGTCGAACGATATCTTCGGGAGATTCTCGTAGTCCTTTGGCGTGATGCCGACAAGCTGCGGCGCAAACCTCCGCAAGGCGGCATTCATCGTGGACACCTTCCACACGAACATTCCCGCGTTCCATACATACCTGCCGCTTTTGAGATACCTTTTCGCCGTCGCTTCATTCGGTTTCTCCACGAACCTTTCGGCGCGGGACACCTTCCCAAACGGTGCCCCTACCTTTATGTATCCGAATCCCGTGGCTGGATACGTCGGCTTCACGCCCATCGTGACGATGTCGTCGGACGTTGCCGCCGCATCGGCCGCGAGCGAAAGTATCTTGCGGAACGCCTTTTCGTTCTTCATCAGATGGTCTGCGGTCAATATCGCAGCAACCGCGCTTTCGCCGCCCCGTCTGCCAATCTCGGTGCACGCCGTGGCGACCGCCGCCGCCGTGTCGCGCCTGCACGGTTCAAGAAGAACGTTCTTTCGCGGGATTTCGGGCAGTTCCCTGTATGTCGCCTTCGCAAGCGTCTTCGCCGTGACGATCAGGATGTTCTCCGCAGGAACGACACCCTTCAGGCGGTCCACGCTCTGCCGGATCAGCGACTTGCCGCCGAACACGGAAAGGAACTGCTTGGGATGCTCGGGCGTGGAAAGCGGCCAGAATCGTTCTCCGCTCCCGCCAGAAAGTATGGCGGCGTAAAAGTTTTTCTTCATGCCGACATTATACCACAACGCAGAGAATCACTATGGTATAATCTGCGGTAATTGTGGACAGGATAACCCCAGAGCAGAGAAGCAGGATAATGAGTCGGATCAGAGGCAGGGACACCACGCCCGAAATTCTGGTGCGACAACGCATCTTTGCCGCCGGTTGGCGGTTCAGGGTCTGCGACAAACGCTTTCTGGGCAAGCCGGACATCGTCGTCCCGAAGGCCCGAACAATCATCGATGTGCGCGGATGCTTTTGGCACCGTCACGGATGCGCAGACTCTACAATGCCGAGAAGCAACGTCAAGTTCTGGATGGAGAAATGGTCCAAAAATGTCAAGCGCGACAGGCGAAACGAGAAATCCTGGCAGGATGCGGGCTGGAACATCATCACAGTATGGGGCTGCGCGCTGGACGGTTTGAAACGCGAGCGCACACTTCTGCGGATATGCGAATGCCTGAACGCATGGGCGGAAGAAACTGCCGACGGTACGAAACGCATCCGACCACATCGGCTCACTCTGCCGCGCCTGCCGTGAGTAAATCCCGTTCACCCCTTCAGGAAACACGTTGGAACCGGGGTCTCCTTCAGCGCTGCACTCTTTGCCGCCGCACATTAGAGGGCCCGCACTCGATCGCCGCAATAAACGAAGACAAGATATGTCCAGCCCAAGATGCGGAATCTACAGACCACACCATACCATGACAACGAAAGTTTCACGAAGTATGGTATAATTATCCGCAATATTCAGAGAAGGTGGTGAGGATGAAGAAGAAAAACTCCATAACAAGAAACGTCCGTGCGGTGATCGAACTCAAGATCACCCCTCAGCGCAACATCGGATTCGGGAAAATCGCGAGCAAGGTTTCGAAATACGCACAGGTCGATGCCTGTTTTCTCATGAGCGGCGCGTATGACCTCCTCGTATTCGCGAGCGGAGACTCGCTTCAGGATGTAGCCGAGTTCGTCTCGTCCGAGCTCTCCACGATCGATGGAGTACTCTCCACCTCCACGCATTTCATGCTCAAGACGTACAAGGCGAACGGAGAATACGCCTTTGAGGAAGACAAGCGTCTCCCGGTGGTCTGATGGCTCGCGATTTTACAGCCAGACACATTGCGGAACTGCCGAGAAGCGGTATTCGCAAATTCTTCGATATCGTCGCACAGCGCAAGGATGTCATATCGCTTGGTGTTGGCGAACCGGACTTTGACACCCCCTGGCATATATCGCGAGCGGCGGTAACCTGTCTTGAGGACGGCGGCACGCACTACACCTCAAACCTTGGCACCCCTGAACTGCGTAAGGCGATATGCCGCTATCTGAAGCGGCGGTTCAAGGCATCCTTCGCATGGGAGAACGAAGCGCTTGTAACGGTTGGCGTATCCGAGGCTATAGATCTTGCGATCCGTGCAATCACCGAACCAGAAGACGAGATAATCTACCATGAACCGTGCTTTGTCTCCTATGCACCCACGATCCGCATGGCACATGGCGTCCCGGTATGCGTCGAAACCTATGCGCGCGACGGATTCAGACTCACAGTTAAGTCACTCGAGAAAATCATAACGCCGAAGACGAAAGCACTTCTCATAAATTTTCCGTGCAACCCCACAGGCGCGGCACTCTCGCTTCAAGACATGAAGGACATTGCCAACTTCGTCCTAAAGCACGATATTCTCCTCTTGTCTGATGAGGTGTACTCAGAACTCGTATACGACCGAAAGCCCGCAAGCTTTGCGTCATTTCCGGAACTCAAGGACAATCTCATCCTTCTGAACGGGTTTTCAAAGAGCTGGGCAATGACCGGGTTCCGTCTCGGCTATGCATGCGGTCCCGCGCCGCTGATCGGCACAATGATGAAGATCCATCAATACGGCATCATGAGCGCACCGACGCTCAGCCAGGCGGCAGGTGCCGAGGCTATGGACAACGGGGACGTAGATGTTGCACGCATGAGGGCAGAATATAAACGCCGCCGTGACTTTCTTGTGGCCGCACTCAACAGGATGGGATTGAAAACCATCCTTCCAAAGGGTGCGTTCTATGTATTCGCGGACATTTCCAAAACTGGCCTCAAGGACGAGGAATTCTGCCTGCGGCTTCTAGAGGAGCAGGATGTCGCCTGCGTCCCCGGATCTGCATTCGGTGCATGCGGAGAAGGCTTTGTGCGCATGAGCTATGCAACCTCACTCGAGAAGATACATGCCGCCGCCGAACGTCTGTCCGCATTTCTCCGCAATACGGGCAAACTTCAACAATAGAGACCGCACGCACGCAGGGAGGCTACGTCAAGAGCCCCCATGAAGTCCGGTTCGGTGCTCATTACTGCGCCGCAAACCTCTCAAGGTCGGCCTTTTGCATGAAACCGACAGCCTGCGCCGCCACCTTGCCGTCCTTGAAGAGAAAGAGTGCTGGAATGCTGCTGATGCCATACTTGGCGGCAAGATCGGCTGCCTCATCAACATTCACCTTGCCGACTTTCAGCACATCGGCCTTCTCCACCGCAATCTGCTCCAGAATTGGAGCAAGCATGCGGCATGGTCCGCACCACGGCGCCCAGAAATCCACGAGTACAGGCTTATCGGATTTCAAGACCTCTGCCTCGAAATTTGCCGAAGTCAGTTCTATTTCCATTTTCTTCTCCTTCGTGTTGTCTTTTGGTTTTAATATTGTCGCATTTTCCTGTGTAGATACCTCTGCGGCCTTTTGAACCGCATCCGAACCGGCATTCTCCGCCGCAACTGCTTTCACCCACGGTCCGGCGATCATCCATGCCCCGAACGCCATAAGCAACGCTCCACATATCGGATTGATGATGTTGTAGCGTCTTTTTATGAATCCGAAAGCAGTCTGAAAGCATCCCAGAAGCGCGGCCGACACCACGAAAGGAACACCAAGCCCAAGCGAATACGCAAGAAGGAGCACGGCGCCCTGCAGTGCTCCTCCCTCCGAGGCGGCCTGCATGAGTGCAGCACCAAGAAAAGCTCCTACGCACGGGGTGAGGCTCACCGAGTAGATGAGACCGAAAATGAATGCCGAAACAACGCCATTAGGCGTTCGCCCGCTCTTCATTCCGGAAAACGGCAGACGAAACAAGCCGAGATAGCCAAGTCCAAATGCAAACACTATGATTCCGCACACCACGTTGACGGCTGTTCTATGCGCAGCCAAAGCAGCTCCAAGTGTCCCCGCAAAAACTCCTAGCGCAACGAATACAACCGTAAATCCAAGCATGAACGCAAATGCACGGGCGAACATTTTGCCTTTGCCGACGTCACCGGCGGCAAAGTACGTAGCGTATACCGGAAGCAACGGAAGCATACAGGGGGAAATAAAAGAAATCACCCCTTCCGTAAATGTGAGCAGGACATTCATGAGACACCTCCTATTTTACTTATTACGGGCAACATTATACACGATTGCGCATTTCAAAACAATCACCGACAAAAGATATCCTAAAATGCTATCGCATTCCCACCCATCCCTAACGGCGGCGGTTCCACTTCATCCCCATCGCCGCCATGGATATGAAATACACCGCACCGCCAACCGCGATGGAGGCCGCCAACAGAAACAACGGCGGCAGATAAACGAATCGTTTCAGCAGAAGGATTGCAGCCGACATCAATACCGAACCGGTCAGCATCTTTGCGACCGGCACCACCAGCCTACGCATTCCAAGCGAACCATTCCGGCGTCGTGCGGCCTCAATGAGAAACACAATGCCGCATCCAGAGCAGAGCACCGTCGATGCTGCAAGCCCCACATGCCGCCATTCTACCGGAAGGCAGAATACCGCCATAACGTTCAATGCCGCATTCAAGCAGACCGTCCATACAGAAACGCGCAACGGTGTCTTCATATCGTTCTGCGCCTGAAACCACGGAACGAGCGACTTATGGAGTCCAAAGAATCCCAGTCCAACAGCATACACCGCTACAGCCCTGGAAACGCGCACAACAGCCAAATCATCGAATGCGCCGCCCCGATAGATCACGGTTGTAACATCACCGGCCAGCACACCCAAGCCGACAGCTGCAGGCACCATCACAAAAAGCATCTGTCCGGATGACGAAACAAATGCCTCTCTCGCCCCTTCAACATCGCCCTTCGAAAAGAAACCGGCAAACGTCGGCAGCAGAACAGTGCCGAAGGCAACGCCGATGACGCCAAGAGGAAGGTCCATCAGGCGTTCGGCGTAGCCAATCACGCCTGCCGCCCATGGCGCGGCGAGCTGCCCTAGAACCTGATCAAGCATATAATTTATCTGAACCGCTCCTGCTCCCATGGCGGCAATTGCGGTGTTTTTCCATACAAGACGCACCTTCGTGTCGCGCCAGCCATTGAATGTGACACCTGGAGTGACACCTGCGCGGTGCATGCACCAGAGCATGAAAGCCATCTGGAACGCACCCGCCACAAGAATCGCCATCGCAACACGGTGGATGCGCTGATCAAGTTCCAATTCGGGATGGAAGCATATCCAAAGAAGGATTCCTATCCAGAACACATTGAGCAGACACGGCATCGCGCTTGACGCCTTGAAGCGCCCCATCGCGTTCAACACACCCATGCCGAACGCCGCACCGCATATGAAAATCATGTACGGGATGAGCGTCTTCACAAGACGAATGGTGAGCAACGCCCGGTCAGAAAGTTCAAAATCAAATCTGAAATGGACGACTGCCTCTAGACCTATTAAGGCGACCGCTACAATCGACACAAGCATCAGCATCGCCATCGTCATTACGGACCTGGCAAGGCGTCTCGCGCTGTCCATCGCCTGAGCCTCGACCTCACCCTTGAATACCGGTACAAACGCAGCGGTCAGCGCCCCTTCTCCGAAAAGCTTGCGCGCCATGTTAGGAAGCGCGAACGCAAGCGTGAACGCACTCTGCTCCACACCTGCGCCGATGAAGCGGCTCTGAAGCATTTCGCGAACCAGCCCCAAGACCCGGGACAGCGCAGTGAACGCCCCGACGGTAAACGTATTCTTCAATATGCGGTTCATTCTCGGTATATCGCAACTTTCCTTAAAATACCGGTGCAGTATACCACATGACTGTTTTCCGGGTCAATTTTTCACCAGTTCTTCAAGAAGATTTCCCACACTTTATCGGGATTCAACATCGATACCTTCACGGTCTGGAGGGGCAATTGTAAAACCACCCGTGGCGCAAGCCTGATCCAGGGGCTTTGCAATTGCCCAACCGTTATCATCATTTACATTTCAGTTGGCGGTGTGATTGCACCGCTTACCGGTGTCTCATGAGTATTGACAATCACTTTGAAAAATGCGGTCCCGCTTTCCGGTTTCGGAATCGTCAGCGTAACGCCGTCCCACGAAGCACGGGCGGCATCGGCGGCTCTGGCAGTCTGCAGATCTGCAAGATTGTCCGCAACCGCAACGCCGTAAACTTTGTACGCATCGACGGGAATATTCTCACCGACGCTTCCGGGTTGAAGATCGTAAACTCCGGCAGGTACAGCGCATAGCCGATTCCCACGGATAATTCGATACGGTATAGCTTCATGCCGTTCCAGGTATTTCCGGGATCCGCCCACCCCCATGCAAACGAAGGAATGAACACTTTGGCTGTCTCAGGACAGTAATAGAACGCATACTTGCCCACAGCCGGCTCATTGCCGGTGAATGTCGCCGATTCAAGTGATGTGCAGCCGCAAAACGCGTAATCGCCCAAAATAAGCACGTCTCCCTTGAATGTTATGCGTTTTAACGACGAACAGTTATAAAACGAATAATCACCGACCGCAATCATCGAAGAAGGAAAGACAGCCGTCCTGAGCGACGAACAGCCTTCAAACGCGGAAAGCCCTATGCTTGTCACCCCTTCCAGAATCGACACCGAAGTCAATTTGTCGCAATACCGGAACGCTCACTCTCCAATGGCCAAGACTTCACAATTCCCAAGTTTGGAAGGTATTGCGATATCACCGGCGACAGAACGGGGGATAGAGGGCGAACCGAACGTTCTGCTGCCCACCGTGGCCATTCCATTTGACACGGTGAATGTCCACGTCACGCCATCTACCATCTCGTTGTACGGTCCACCATCGGCTATTGCCGCGATTACGATCATGCCGTACCACGTATCGCCGATTCCCGCCCAACCTTCCAGCTCTGCAGGCAGCGTCACTTGCGCATTCTCAGGAGGAGTGGTGAACAGCTCTTTTCCCATAACCGGCGCATCGCCGACAAACCTCACGGAAGCCAACGCCGGACATCGTTCGAAAGCGTTTTTCCCGATGCCCGTCACGGTGGACGGAATCCGCACAGACGAAAGACCGCTGCAGCAGGCAAATGCGTACTCCCCGACATTTGTCACGCCGAACGGGATCTCAAGCTTTTCAAGCAGTTCGCAGCAGCTGAACGCAGATGAACCTATGCGCTTAAGATTTGCCGGATGTTTTACGCTTTTAAGCGAACTGCATGCCACAAAAAATGCATCCTCTATTTCTGTCATCTGATTCGGGAGCGATATGCTTTCGAGAAGTTCGCATTGGTAGAACGAGCGCTCCCCCATGCGAATGACACTCGACGGAAGCGATACCCCCTTCAGGCTCGAGCATTCAGCAAATGCGTTGTTGCCGCTCACATAGATTCAGTGGCGCAAATATCCTGCACAGCGGGAAATGTAGAAAAATGGCATGGACAATGTACATCCCGGGCCGTGCCATGACTGCGAACTCCCGCACATCATGAAAATGCGGCCCTGACACCGGCATCGGGCATGCCATCCACTGGAAGCTCTCTCACGTCATGAAATACAATCAAAAAAAAACTCCGTATAGTCAGCACCTCCCTTACATGGGAACTCGCACGCTTAATGAAATGCAATACGCGGCGACTGGCGCATATCCGTGCTCTGACCAGGAAACTCACGCGGCGTATCATGAAATGCAATTCGGCGGAACACTCATCCCCGCACTGTTTGTCTGCAGGAAACTCGCATGTAAATTGCGAAATACAATCTAATCTGAACGGG
>SUVZ01000365.1 GCA_015061765.1 Lentisphaerota bacterium | reverse complement strand
CGGCAAGCGAAGACGCCACGCGTCCGGAAGCGCCTTGGACGGAGAACCCTCGTGTCCTTTGGTGACCGCATACAGGCGGCGCGCAAGCTCAGGCAGATCTGCGTCGCCAATACCCCCGAACAGTATCCGGGACGGCTTCATCACGCTCTTGTCCCCGGCGATCTGATGCATATGGACCCGGACGCAGCCCTCCGCACGGCATCTGACCGCCTCGGTGAAGATGAACGAATCGCGCATCGCGCGCGACTCGTTCGTGACAAGTCCGAGCGATGCACGGAGCGAGTCCGGGATGTACGGATGACCTACCACGCTTTCCGGAACGCAGCCCTCATTGAACCCCGCGATCACAAGCTCATCCTCATCGCACCACGGCACTTCCAGCCATCCGTTCGCCGCCAGTACGTTTGGCGCAAGCGGCTCAAGCATGTACGCGGCGCGCTTCAGGAGCTTCGAGAAGAGCATTGCTCGCCAGCGCTCCGGTATGGCGGCACTCTCGACCTCGCGCTTGAGTTCGCGCAACCGCTCCGCCGCCGCGACAAGTTCGCGGTCTCCGGGATTGCGTTCGTCAAGCTTCATCCCCGCGAATATCCTGCGCAGAAAGGTGAACGCGTCGCCAAGTTCCGCCTTGACGAGTTCGCAGGCCTTCAGCAGCCCTGACAGCGCATCGCGTTCGCCATTGCCCCGCGCGGACGCAAGATCGGAACGGATTGCGCTCAGCGTCTCCTCGATCGTGCGCGGAAGATGGGCGTTCTGGACCGAATCCAGCGCGCCGATGAACGTTGCGACCCGTGCAGGGGATGCATCCAGCTCCGCCGCAAGCCAACGCGCCACGTCGCCCGTCCGCAGAAAGGCGGAGAACGTCTGGTACTCGCCTGTCTCGGAAAGCGCGAGAATGCCGGAGAGAAGCCGGCCGAGAGACGATCTCGCCACGCTCTCCTGAGACGGATTCCTGAGAACCAGTTCACTTTCGGCGAACCTGTTCTGAAACGCACCCTCCAGTTCCGGATACATCTCGGAATCGCACACGGCAAGGGCGGGCAGGGTTTCGTCGCCGCTGACGGACCTGAAGAAACCCGCGATATCGTCCGACTCCACAACCGCCGTAGGCGCAGGATACACATTCTCTGGGCGTATCGGGGCGGCAAAATGCGCGGTAGGACGCCCCCATTCGTCAAAACGCGAAGCCTCTTTCTCGTTCGCGTGTATCAGCACCGTTATGTTCTGCCTGGAGTTCCTGAGATACCTCACAAGCGCAGGCTGGGCGTCAACAAGCCCCGGCAGGACAATCTCCCTGATTCCGTCCATGCGACACCCTGCGTCGGCGGCAGTCCTGCGGGCGGAAAGTCGTGACACAAGGCCTTTCCGCTTCAGTGCGGCGAGGAAAAGCGATTCCAGTTCCGCAATGTCGCTCCACCGTTCACTCTCCGCATCGCACTTGACCTCGTGCGCAAACATCGCCCCTTCGCCAAGCACCTGCGGAATCGCCAGCAGACTCTCCGCCATGTCAAGCGCCCATCGCATGCCGCGATTCTCCGGCATCCGTGGGAAAAGCACAGGCAAGTCGGCCGGATCAACAGCGGAAAGCACCTCGGCGAGTGTGACGATCTCCTCTGCCTCGGTTGCGACAGCCGACTCGTCACCGGCGAGAAGCATGCTTGTCATCGCAACGTGCGGCGGGAGAAGTCCGCCCCATCCGTTCGCGGCGGCACGCCTTGCAAGCGCCAGACGCAGGCGGCGTCCGCTCTGCGCCGTGGGCACCACGACCAATACGTGCGCCAGCGACTTTGTGCCGGACGGCGTATCTTCCACGCGCCCGGCGCAAAGCCAGTCCGCCACCGCACAGACAAGCTTAACATTCGGATCTATGAATCGTATGTCTTTCATCGAAAATCGTGTCCGCTCCGTACAGAAAGGCGAAAAACCCGGGATGGTGCTGCCACAAGACGATCTGCCGGCACTCACTTGTCTTTCTTTGCATCAGGAGCCTTCTCCTTCGAGAAGAGCGAGAAGCACAGCAGCATGACTGCCGCTACGGAAATGCAGGCGTCAGCAACATTGAAGCAGGGGAAATGGTGTACACCCCAGTGGAAATCGAACATGTCCACGACAAACCGATGATAGAGCCTGTCTATCAGATTACCGATAATTCCGGCGTACAGCAGATGCTCGGCAACCAATCCCCACGCACCTGCGGGGAATACGCTTTTGCGATTCCACACAAGAAACACGAGCGCCACTACAGCAAAAAACGCCAGTGGCCATACCTGTCCCTGGAACATTCCCCATGCGCAACCGCGGTTTTCGACGTAGGCCAGGTTGAAGAACGGGAGTATTTCGACCGGCGAGCCCCCCTTCAGCCGCTGGATGGCGAACACCTTCACTATCTGATCCAACAGGAGCAGATGAACCACAACGGCCAGGGAAAACACCAATCGACGCATTGCCGAATCCGACGGCTACATCCTTGAATCGCGATTGGACTCCATCTCGCTCTGGCACTCCATGCAGGTATGCGCAAAAGGAAGATGCTGGAGACGGGCCTTGCGGATGAGTTGGCCGCACATCTCACAGATGCCATAAGAGCCATCGTCAATCCGATGAAGAGCTTCATCGATCTTCTGGAGAGTCTTGTTCTGTTCGCCCACCTGACCGAGGTTCTGGAGGCGCATGAAACTGTCGCTTCCGTCCTCATCCTCGCCGGCGCGGTCAATGGTCTGCTCCAGTGCATTGGTTTTCAACGTGGCCGTCTTGCCGACGATCGACTGGCGAAGCGCAATGAGTGACTTGCGGAATTGGGCCAGATCGGAATCAGAGAACTTGAGAGTGTCCTCTCCGCGAGAACGGGAGGTGGGTCGCTTGGTGAGCTTCACGGTCTTGGACTCGGCCTCCTTGGACATTCTCTCGTCGGCAGCGATCTGCTCCTGCATCATAGACGCCGCAAACGCGAACGCAAAGTCCTTGGACTCATTCTCGAAGATGTTCTCCTGCACAGGTGCGGCGGCCGGTTTCACCACCATCTTTTTCATCTTCGGTGGTGACTTCTTCTCTTTTTTTGGGGCAGATGCCTTTGCCGGAGCCTTCTTTGCCGCTGATGCCTTTGAAACGCTCTTCTTCGAAACACTCTTCTTTTCTGTTGCCATCAGAATATAACCTTTCTTGTTCAACCCCTGATCCAGGTCTTCAGTTCCTCAGTGAGAGGCTCGACACGCACGATCGTCGCGGCAATCGCATTGCCCTCCGAATCTGCAAGCTCGACATCGTCGCCGGCCTTGCGTCCTAGCATGTTTGCCGCAATCTTAGTCTTGGACGAAATCACGTTCAAAGAAGGCTCGTTGTCCCATTCGCCAAGAATCACATATGTCTTTTCAGCACCATCGACAGAAACGACCGCAATCGTACCGGCGCGCACTTCGTCCGCATCGACATTCTCGAACAGCGTGGGCTTGACCTCGTCCAGATCCTTCTGCATGAGAGACTGCTTCTGGAGCAGGGCACGCTGCTCATCCTTGGCGTACTGGTACTCGGCGTTTTCGCTGAGGTCACCGTAGCTGCGGGCGAACTCGATACGTTTGGTGTTGGCCGGCATGTCAACCGTTATGAGCCTGTCGTAGGCGGCCTTCCTCTCGTTGTAGCTGCGCTGCGACGTGACACGTTCCTCGACCTTGCGCTCGGTCTTCTTCGCCATGCGAGACACGAGGCCGTCGTCAATCTTCGTCATTCGCACGGTGATCGTGCGGTGCGTGGCGGGATCCCATCCTGCGGACGCCTGGAAGCGTTCGAACAGAAGTACGCGCTCCTCGGCCGTAAGCTTGCCGAATATCTCCTCCAGCCACGCTTTGTCCGCAAACAGGCGGCGGATCATGTTCTGCATGCGGAGAGTCTCGCCGGACTGCTTGCCCTCGCCGAGGGCGATTGCGTGCTGGAGGATGACCAAAAGCCTGGGGATCTTGCTCCACTGCTTGAAATTCTCGTACCGCCCAAGTACGCACGTGACGAGAGTGGCCGGGGGATGCGGGCTCTTGAGGAGCGCGGCAACGGCCTCTTCGCAGTCCGCATCGTTGGAGAAGAAGTTGAGCGTCTCCAGAAGCAGGGAGAAGCACATCTCGGGCATGGCCTCAAAGAGCCTGTGCTTTGTCTCTTCACGGTTTTCGGCGGTGAGAAACACGACAAGGCTGTCCGTATCGCGTGCGGGAAGATCGCGGGCGGCCGCGAGATAGCGGCTCCCTTCCCAGAGATATGCACGGCACTTCGAAACGGACGGAGTCTCAAGCTTCAGCGCATCGACACAGAACGCCAGTCGCGCATACAGGGCATTGTCGCCCCCGCGCGCACCCTTGAGCGCAAACCCCAAGC
>SUVZ01000364.1 GCA_015061765.1 Lentisphaerota bacterium | reverse complement strand
AAGGATATCCGGCATCATGCCCTCCGCTTCAAGCTGGTCGAACCATGCATCGATAGCAGCAGGATCTGCAAGATCGCACACCTTTGTGTTATGGCGAATCACTTTCGCGCCATATTCTTCAAAAGCGTCGCCTATCGCCTTGCCGATTCCGCGCGTAGAACCGGTGACAAGCGCGACTTTTCCAGTCAAATCAAATTTTTCTTTAAACATGTTTTACAGTTTCGGGTTGCTGGTTTCGGGTTGAGGACGAATCATTTTTAGCCGTGTAGAGGTGTAGATTGAGGACGAATCATTTTTTAGCCGTGTAGAACGTGTAGAGCGTGTAGGTTTAGGACGAATCATTTTTTATCGCAGAGTCGCAGAGGTTTTGGAGTTTTGTGTTTAGGGTTTCAAATTATCTAATCGCTTTGCCCATTACTCATCTCTCATCCCCCTTTCTCCACCTCCAAATACCCAGCATTCCATGCAGCGATACACGGAATAGTCGCACGGACAGAAGATCCTTCCCGAACAAGCGGCACATCAACCGGTTGACGGCGCATCTCGCGCCACACGGCCTTTGCACCATTAGATACTCTGCGCAGGATGAGCTGCACCGGTCCCTGTTCGTCGATCCGAATGTTCAAAAGCGCCACGGTACACAGCGATCCATCCTTCTTCGATACGCGCGGAAGCATCAGACCTACGAAGGGAGACGTCACCAGCGCCGGAGCTCCACCAGCACGCCCGTCAAGTGTGTTGCGCTTCTCCTGTACAGCGTTTGACGTGGCAGTGCAACGGTTTATCATAACGTCCTGGGAAGACAACGTACCGCAGTTGCGTCCGATCCCGAAAAGAACAGGCACGCCTGTTGCAGCAAAACCGTAGAGCTGATCCACCGGTAGATCGCACGAAAAGCCGACAGGGACGGTCCCTTTGTTCGCAATGGCATAACCACGCAAGACATTGGCTCCATCAGATACTGGCTTGAGGATAGTACGCGAATAGAGATCTCGATCTTCGTTGCCAGTATGTGTGATAAGCATGCTCACCGCATCCATGCCATACATCAATGCCGTAAAACCCTCAACAAGAACGCTTTGCGCGGAACGAGATCCATATACGCGAGGCCAGCTTTCCACTTCGGGAGTCCATGGCGATATCCATTCAGGGTTGCCGATCTTACGCCTGAAGCGAGCCGAGTAAAGACTTTTTAACACTTGGCTGTTTGGATTGACGTCATAATAGGCACCGCCGCCCGGCCGGAACCCCACGGGTGCACCGCTTGTTTTATGCAGCTCGGCGAGAACCTTCATTATCGTACCGACGTGCGTCATGCCATGTTGAAGCGCCATTTTCGTATCAGAAGAGATCTTGCAAAACTCCTCTGCTATTGCACGAGCGACATCGGCAATGGAATCTTCGGAAAACTCCACCCAAGATTTCAACAGCGAAGCATCCTTCTCCATCGCCTCATTGAGCGACTTGCGCGTCCAGTTGCCGCCAGTCGCCACATTGAAGTCGGCAATGCAACGATTACACCAGCAACCGGGACGAGAGCCGATGGTTGCAGGCGTATGATTATCGAATCGCAAATCATCATCAATCCATACCCATGCCGGTTTGCAGGCCGCGTAGAGCCTGGCCACTTCGCGCACATATGCAAGAAACTCCGGATGACGAGGACAGTTGCATGCTTTAGCCTCCACTCCGGCAGAACCAGTCCAACCCGTCCATGTTTTCGCAGAGCAGTCTTCCGTCAGGGAAAGCTTATCCCCGTGGCCTATCGTCGCCTGGAACTGAATGCTCGGCTTGATTCCGAGAGACCTTAGCTCCTCGGCCGCGCGCACCATCCTTGCGGCACGATCGGCATGTACTGCAACCGGCGGAACCCCAATGCCGGTTGAGAACCACACTTCATCACAGCATCCGGGATTCGCTGCGATCATATCCCGCGTCAGATTCCACGCCTCGTCGCTTGCGATATCAGGAGCCCGGAGCCGGAGCTGCAGCACGGGAGTTGCACTTGCGTCAACAGACAATGCAATCGCACATAGGAGCGTGAATGCCTTGAATCTTCGGCTCAAACAACCACTTTTGCTCATCTTGTCAACACCTTGTAGGTTAGGCAAAGTCAACGTCTCCACACTTTATTCGCCGGAACGGGGACTCCACACCCGAATCCAATCGACATACATGTTCACCGGCAGGGTCTTGGGATCGATCTTCCCCACCCATGAACCGCCCAACTGCATATCCATTATGAAAAACATTTCCCGGTTGAACGGCCATTGGTCCGATCCCGGCGGCTGGACACGCGGATAGCGGAATGTCTCCTTCCCATTTACAGACCAGACGATTTCATCCTCGGTGATCTCTATTCCGTAAACGTTCCACTCACCCTGTAGGATTGGAGCTTTTGCGCTGCCGCTGTCGGGGTTTTTCTTCTGCTTCAGCACATGGGTCCAACCCGTGTGGAGCGTCTGATAGACAAACGGATTTTCGTTCAACCGTTCGACAATGTCGATCTCACCGTTCCAGGGCCATCCGCGCCCCTGGGAATCCTTACCTTTGCCGCACATCCACAATGCCGGCCAGGCCCCCTTCTGATCTTCGAACTTCGCGCGGATTTCGGCCTTGCCGAGACGGAGGAATGCGTCGCCTGCCGACTGGATTCCACCCGTAAGATACGGCCTGGCATCCTTGTTTGTCTCGGAATTTGCGATACCTGTCATGACAAGAACCCCATCGCGAACCTGAACAAGATCTGGACGTGTCGACATGTAACGGCACCAATCCGCCTTTCCCGGATAACACCGCTTCCAGCGTGCAGCGTCCAGTTTGTCTCCATTGAATTCATCATGCCAGACAAGGCGTCTGCCCTCGCCGTCGACCTCTCCCGTCCGCGGAACGGCCCGTGCAGCCCCTTCCGCCAGGATACTGACAAACGGAAGCACTATGGCAATCAAGATTCCGACATGCATGACACATTCCCTTTCAACGCAAAATCACCGCAAAACCATTTTTAATCAGTTTTACCGTATTGCCGTCACGAACGAGCCTCGGACGATCGAGAATATTTCCTGTTTCATCCCTAAGGACGAGCGACAACGGAAACGCGGACCGGAGAATCGCCTCCGAAAAATCGATGACGACATGCGACGATTCAACCTGCCGAAACCATGAAGAAGGAACCGTAGCAGTGAATGTTTCAGCGAATGAAGACGCTCCGACAAGCGACAGGGTCGCAGGCGTTCCGGACTCGAACTTCACGTCCGAAACCGATGTCACGGCATTCTCCGCCGACATGATCTGCACATTGCCTTCCACCACAGGCGAAACGGAAACGTGTGTCGCGCTTGCTCCCAGTGCGGGCGCGACCGTCACGTCAGCACCGTCTCCAATACGAAATTCGCCGAACGACAGCTGCGCCTGCGACGGAGGACGGTCTATCGTACCAACATTCAACACGACAGATGCATTTGGCTCAATCTGCAAGGGCACCGGGCAATCCGTCAACCGATTGATTTCCGCCGTCTTGGGCACGAATGAAAGATTGGAGATTTTAACCGTTCCGCAATCCGCCCAGGCCGTACCCGTGGCAAACGTGAGGTACATAGGCTTGGTTTCATGCAACAGCCCTTCAAAGAAATGCATCCCTTCCGCTGTTTTCCCGTTCGATTCGACACGCAAGGAGAGTGTGCCACAGCCATCATGCCTGATTGTCACCCGGTTCGGCATGTTTGCTGCTATGGCAATTGATTGAGTTTCAAAATCTTTGACTATCGGCGCGGTCTCCTTGGAACCGGATCCGGTCCAGAAATATGGCTTGTTGCCGAACGTACTGACGCCAATGCCGTATCCCGGAGTATTTTCAAGAGCGATTTCTCCCGTGCCATTATCCATCTTACCGGCCATTTTCGGCGAATCCCCTTCGCTCTGGAGATAAAATCCCCATACCGCAGCCGTGCCGGTCGACGCCTTTTTCGAAAAGGTCAGATCGTACGAGAGTTCAAACGCCTGACCGGCAAGGAACGGAGTCTTGCAGACGGCGTGGCGCATCGTATGCGCCGGGTTGCCTGTTTGAGGCAGAAGCATCATCGCATTGTCGGCAGGCCACACGGCAGAAGCGTCTTCGCTTCCGCTGTAGTTCCAATTGGCGGACGCAAGCTCCATCCTTGAATCCGCCGCACCTCCTTCCGACAGCTCAAACCGCCTGTCGTTCACGTCCGACACCCAACCCGTAAAATCTGAAACCTCCAGACGTATCCACGGAACTGAATTGCTGTTCTCCCACAAATCCGAATGGCCCGACAGAACAAGCCGTACCTGACCGTTCTCAGCGAGCAGCGAACGGAAGTCCATGTCCGCCGCATAGGACCGGTTGTCCT
>SUVZ01000363.1 GCA_015061765.1 Lentisphaerota bacterium | reverse complement strand
ACCGTGACCGCCTGAAAAAGATCATGGATGCCGGCATCCCCTTTGACCGCGTCTGCTTCAAGGACGCTTCCGGCACATCCACGCCACGCACCGTGTTCGAGACGATGCAGGCGGCCCGCAAGCTTCTCGGCGACAAGGTCCACATCCAGTTCCACAGCCATGAGACCGCCGGCAACGGAATCAGCTGCTACCTCGCGGCCCTCAAGGGCGGTGCGGACGGCCTTGATCTCTCCATGGCCCCGATGAGCGGCGGCACCTGCCAGCCCGACATCATCACGATGTGGCACTGCCTTGACGGCGATCCCGATTTCGGCTTTGACTTCGATATTAACAAGATCAAGAAGGCTGAGGACAGCTTCAAGAACGCGATGAAGAAGTACTTCCTCCCGCCGGAAGCGATGAACGTGAACCCGCAGATCGTGTGGAGCCCGATGCCGGGCGGCGCCTTGACGGCCAACACGCAGATGCTCCGCGACAACAACATGATGGACAAGTACGACGACATGATCGCGGAGATGTACGACTGCGTCCGTCTCGGCGGTTTCGGCACGTCTGTTACGCCTGTCTCCCAGTTCTACGCCCAGCAGGCCATCCAGAACGTCATGTTCGGTAAGTTCAACAAGTTCGCTCCCGGCTATGCCAAGATGGTTCTCGGCTACTTCGGCAAGACGCCTGTCGCCCCTGATCCGGAGATCGTCAAGAAGGCGGCCGAGTTCATGAAGCTTGAGCCCACGACCAAGACGGTTCTCGAAATCAACGACGCCGATCCCAAGAAGGGCCGCAAGGCTGCCGAGGCCCGTCTCACCGAGGCCGGTCTTCCGATCACCGATGAGAACGTGTTCATCTCCGCAAGCTGCCTTGAGAAGGGTATTCTCTTCCTTCAGGGCAAGGGTCCGATGGGCTGCCGCTTCGCCGAGGACGAAAAGCCTGCCGCCGGCAAGGGCGGTCCTGTCACCGTTACGATCAACGGCAAGGCTTATGGCGTTGAGATCAAGGGTGACGGCAAGGCCGTCGTCAACGGCAAGCCTGTGGACTTCAAGGCTGAGGCCGGTCTCAAGGCCGCTCCTGCTGCCGCAGCAGCACCCGCTGGCGGTCAGGAAGTCAAGGCTCCCGTTCCGGGCATGGTTCTCCGCGTCACCGCGCAGAACGGTCAGAGTGTCGCGAAGGGCGATGAGCTTCTCGTCATGGACGTGATGAAGATGGAAACACCTGTTACCGCTCCGTGTGATGGTACTGTGACCGTTCTCGTCTCGCAGACCGACAAGGTTGCCACCGGCGATGTCCTCGCTGTAATCGGCTAAGATTATGGTAGGGCGCGTTGTCCCCAACGCGCCACGGCGGTCCGGGGACGGACCGCCCTGCCAGATGCAATCGAAAGGAACTTTAAATGAAACGTGCAATTATCATGATGTTGGCTCTCGGCTGTGCATTTTTTGCGCAGGCTGACGAGCCGGCTTGGAAGAAGACGCTCGGAAAGGTGAAGGATCTTACCGGCGATACCGGAATCATGGCTTTCATGAAGAAGGATGCACCCTCCTACATCACCGGAAACTTCGATTCCGCTGATCGTGCAAAGATGCCGGATCTTTCAAAGCCTCGCACAGGTGACAATGTTGGCGCGAACCGCAACGGTTACTGGGACAAGGACGGCAAGTGGGTCGGCGGCTACTTCTCCGACGACGGCAGTTTTGTCAAGGGACATGAGGTGACCACTCTTTTCAACATGCCTTACGGCGTTGGTCAGCTCATCATGATTCCCGTGTGCCTTATTCTCATGTATCTTGCGATTGTGAAGGGCTTCGAGCCGCTTCTGCTTCTGCCGATCGGTTTCGGCGGTCTGCTCGCAAACTGTCCGCTTTCTGGCGTTACGATGCCTGCCATGATGCACAGCGGTGTGATTTCGTTCCTTGAGAGCGGAGTGCCTGTCATGTCCGGCGGAATCATCGAGCCGGGCGGATTCCTCTACTACTTCTTCAGCTTCGGTATCGATACAGGCGTGTTCCCGATCATGATCTTCATGGGCGTGGGCGCAATGACCGACTTTGGTCCGTTGATCGCAAACCCGAAGGCCGCGCTTCTTGGCGGTGCCGCACAGTTCGGTATCTTCTTCGCGCTCTTTGGTTCTCTCGCTTGTGCTTCCATCTTCGGAATGGACTTCTTCGGTCCTGGCGTTGATCCGCTTAAGGCAGCCGCTTCCATCGGCATCATCGGCGGTGCTGACGGTCCTACCGCCATTTGGCTCACGTCCCGCCTCGCTCCGGACCTTCTGGGCGCGATTGCGGTCGCGGCATATTCTTACATGGCTCTCGTGCCGATCATTCAGCCGCCGATCATGAAGGCTCTCACCACCAAGGAAGAGCGTCTCATCAAGATGCCTGTGCTTCGTGAGGTCAAGAAGATCGAGAAGATCTGCTTTCCGGTCGTGGTGCTTCTCCTCTGCGCGTTGCTCCTTCCTTCCGCAGTGCCGCTGATCGGCGCTCTCATGCTCGGCAATCTCGCCAAGGAAGTGGGTCCCTCCGTTGGTCGTATCGCCGACACGATGTCCAACGCCCTCATCAACATCGTCACGATCATGCTCGGTCTCTCCGTCGGCTCGAAGCTCGCCTGCGAGAAGTTCCTCTCCGGAACGACGCTTGCGATTCTCGCCCTCGGTCTCTGCGCATTCTGCGTTGGCACCGCCGCCGGTGTGATCATGGCCAAGGTCATGAACCTCTTCTCGAAGGAGAAGGTCAACCCCTTGATCGGTTCTGCTGGCGTTTCTGCCGTTCCTATGGCGGCTCGCGTGTCGAACAAGGTGGCTCTTGAGTACGACAATACGAACTTCCTGCTCATGCAGGCGATGGGTCCGAACGTTTCGGGCGTTATCGGTTCCGCTGTCGTGGCCGGTGTGCTTTACACCCTCTGCCGCTAAAAAGCGGAAACAGGTAACGGAAAAGGCGGGTGACTTTGCGGTCATCCGCCTTTTCTGTATTTACTTCGATTGCGGTGTCTGCCATGATTGTGATGTGACACATGGTATGCTCTGAAAGACCGTCAATATTTGGTACCATACGAAGATGGTATCCGTCATGGAGCACTTCCGTTCTGCCGCCCTAGCGTCCGTGGTGTGAAGGGTGGTTGCACTGCGGTGTGATGGGTGATTGCATCCCGATGTGATGGGTAATCGCACCCGGATGTGATAGGTGGTCACACCGCGATGCTTTGTCGTGGGGACAATCCCCAACAGTTCCCTCATCTTCCATTTCATTTCCCCATGGGGCGTTTTGCCGTCGGACTGGGAGGGGCAGCGACCCCGCTGCCCGATTCGTCGTTGCACGGGCAACGAGGACGTTGCCCTTCCCATCTTTTCTCTCACGCTGACGGGGTTCGACTGAAAGCAAGCTGTGCGGCTTGCCTCGCCAACTTCGCGAAAAAGGGGTTTTGAAATTACCTCAATTCAATAAATGAGCAAGAATCAATGAAAGGAGGATTATGTCTGAAGGGTCTGTCCCTGCGGGAGGTTTTGGCGCGGAAGGTTTTAGGACATATGGGAGGGTTGCAGTTTACTGTGACTGCTGGACAGTACGGACGCAACAGCTGCATCCTTCCCGCTGTATGCCGCCATTGCAAATCCGAAAAGTTGGTAAATGGCTGAGATGCGGAAATGTGGTATAATTCGACATTGCAAAAAACAAAGGAGATTTTCCATGGCACTTAATATAGTCAAAGATATCGACAACCGCGTGGCGGTCAAGAACGTTCTCATGTCCGTGTCGGACAAGACAGGGCTTGAGACATTCGTTCCTGCGCTTGTGAAGGCCTGCCCCGGCGTGAAGATCTATTCCACAGGCGGCACCTACACGAAGGTCAAGGAGATTCTCGGTGCGGATGCCGACAAGTATCTCGTGGCGGTCAGCGACTACACCGGCCAGCCGGAGATGCAGGGCGGTCTTGTGAAGACACTCGATTTCAAGATATATCTCGGACTCCTTTCCGAGACGTACAACGAGGCTCACCAGGATGACCTCAAGCGTCTTTCAGCCCAGCCGATCGACATGGTGGTGGTCAATCTCTATCCGTTCAAGGAAACCGTCGCCAAGCCTGACGTAACGCCTGAGATGGCCCGCACCAACATCGACATCGGCGGTCCCTGCATGGTCCGCGCCTCCGCGAAGAACTACCTCCGCGTCGCGTCCGTCACGGATCCTCTCGACTACGGCAATCTTGCGGCGGAGCTCGAGGCTCAGGGCGGCACGCTCGGTCTCGATACGCGTTTCAAGCTCATGAAGAAGGCGTTCGCGCACACGGCTTCGTATGATACCGCGATCTCCCAGTTCTTCGCTTCCCGCACCTGGGAAGAGGTGAACGCCACCTACGACCAGCGCTGAAAAACTGCGCCGA
>SUVZ01000005.1 GCA_015061765.1 Lentisphaerota bacterium | reverse complement strand
TGATTGGGGAGTTCCCGATCCGCCCCAAACCCTTCGGGGTGCCAGTGGCACAGCCACACTTGATCTTTGACAACTGAATCGCAAAACAACGGCCGGCGCTCCACGACACGGAGCGCACAACCCCATTTTGAAATGGGGCGGACGCAAGAATGCGCCCGCACGGAACTGACGGGATGGCGGACATCGGCCCAGCCAATGGCCAACCATCCCTGCTTTCTGTGCAGAAGCCATTTGCATCTGCCCGAAATCGGCCGGGCGGCATTTTGCCGCCTCCTGTGTCCTGTGGCGGGCGATTCTTCGCCCGCCATCAAATCAATCAACCGAAAACCAAGAAAGGAAACAGCCAAATGAAACTCACGAAAACCCAGATCAAGGAAAAGCGAGCCGAGCTGGTGAGCGTACTCCTGAAGATCGAAAAGCTCAAGAACGAGAAGACCTCCATCGAAAAGACCCTTGCGCCAGACTTCGAGACAAACGAAGCCGCCCACCGCAATGGGATCGCAACCGAAAACGGCATACTCATCCGCAAGGCGAGCTGGAAATGCACCGCCAAGCCGATTGTTGAAGCCGCGTGATCGAATTAGACTGGTTTAGGGTTTCGGGTTCTGGGTTGACCAGCAACTCGAAACCAGCAAACAACCAGAAGAAAGGAACAAACATCATGAAACTTGAAATCGACTGGGCGGGGATGCTCAAAGCCGCGCTGAAGGCGATCTGGCCGTTCATCGCTGGCGCCGTCGGCGGCATTCTGAGCGGATGCACCATCGGCGGCATCGGCCCAAACTTCCTCTGACAGAGAGGCGCAAGCAATCTTCCGCGGGGGGCTGTACCTACCCGCGAGAGGGTCGGTAGGAACTTCGATGAGGGTCGGTACCGACTTCTTCGAGGGGTTGTACCGGCAAAACATACACACACCATCAACAGGAAAGGAAGCCAACATGGCTATATGTTTTTCTTCCTATTGCAGAATTTCCTCTAGAAGAAATTCCGCCGTTCACCATCACCTCAAATCTTCTCCTGAAATAGCGGCTTCTACAAGGTGAATTCTGTCGAAATCAGATATAAATCCCCAAACAAGCAAATACAAGCTTTTAATTCAACTCTTTTCAGGGCTCCTCCCAAATTATTCGCGTATGAATCGCATTAAAAATGTTAATGAATGCAATACCAACCCTCTTGCTTGGAGAAAGGCGGCATTCTCAACTCTTTTATTTTTGAAGCCGCGCCAAAAAAGGATGCGGCATACGCAGTCTCAGCACCATAACCGAACACCCTTCAATAGTTATCAGAAATCGAGAGCCGCCAGGAAATGACACTTGATCATTTCGAGGCACAACGGCTTGCGGATCCAATGGGGTATTTCTTGCGTCAGGCGCAGCCGTAAGCACACTTCTATACACATTCTGCCCTTCAAACTCCGCACCAAGATCAATTTCGAGATCACGCGGATACCATGCAGCATTCGCGATCTTGAGTATAAAATCCCTCTCCGACACACCTCCAACAGCATGAAAAGACACAACTTCAAGCGCCGCCGAATCAGGATTTCCACAATCGCGACACCCTGCCCGGTCTATGCCGGCGGCCTGTACATCTCGCACGAGAGGATACGCAACAGCGACAGTAGAATCAGGGCGATTGTCGGCGAACATCTTCTCGCACCAATACGCGGGCGTTCCGTATGAAAAGAGACCTCCGAGCCTGATAAGCGAATAGCGGTTGCCCGGAAATCCGACGCGGCGCACAAGCGGCGCGTACGCGGACATCTTCACAAGATCTGCATTGCGCTCAAATCCCATCCGGAATGCGGCCTCGCAAACGGCGCTGTAATGGGAATTGAGATATTCATCGGAGGCGTTGCGTGTCGCCCACTCGCCGACATACACGCCGACGCCTTTTCTCGGATAGGCGTCATACATGCGGGTATTGTTGAGCCACCAGCTCGGACTGCCGTAGATGTGCTCGTCGCCGAAATCGGCTGTCGCTCTGGAGATACGCCCCCACGAATAGTCAAGCAGGCTCTTCTTGAAATAGCCGGCGGGATCGACACAGGTCACAAGCTTGATATCGGGATGGCACCGGCGAAGCGCGCGAGCGATCGCATCGTAACGGTCGAAAAACTCATCATAACGGTTTTCGTTTCCGATTGCAACGTATTCGAGCGCAAATGGGGCAGGATGCCCCATCTCGGCGCGAAGTCTCCCCCATTTCGTATCCACGCCGCCGCGGGCGAACTCGATCCCGTCAAGAATGTTGGTCAGGAAATAACCGATAGACTCCATCGCCGCGCATGACGCCGGCGGACGCAGCTGGCAGGTGAGCCCCGCAAGAAAGACCGGAACCGGTTTCGCCCCGATGTCCTCGCAGAACTGAAAATACTCGAAATATCCGATGCCGAGCGTCTGATAATACCCCCAGATGTTCCATATGGGCTCACGCTCTTCAATCGGTCCGACCGTCCTCTTCCAATCGTACCATGAATCGAAAGAATTGCCCTCCAGCATACACCCGCCGGGGAAGCGAAATGTGCCCGGTCGGAGCGCGGCCATCAATTCTCCGATATCCTCACGGACTCCGTTGGCCCGTCCCCTGAAGCGACGTACAGGCATGAGGGAGACGAAATCGAGATCAAGCGTGCCGGCTGCCGCCGTACGTATTTTCAGATTCGCGCGCTCGACGGTCCTCTCGGGCGTCAACGTGGCGGTAAACTTCAGCCAATCGCCGGTTTGCGGAATAAAGTGCGTAACCGAGGATATCCTGTCTCCGTTTTCATCGCAAAGCACCGCGTCAAACGCAGTATCCCCGCGCGCCCAAAGCGAAAGCGCATACGGCTCGCGCGCGGCAACGCCCATCTTCTGCATGGGCCCTGTATTTATCACGCCTGCGCCCGCGTTGAACGCTTCAATCCGCAGGTATGCCGGAGTCTTTTCAAACTTCGGTTTTTCGTAGCGGACACCCACGCGACCCGCGCTGCCGGCGGCATGATTCTCACTCCAACCTTGAATCGTCCCCGAAACGGCAAAGAGTCCAGGCGCATTGGTCGCCGGAAAATCAAAACCGCGGTTCCAGACAAGCTCAGGATAAAAGCATCCGTCGACGGAAAGCGAAATATCCTCGAGAAAAAGTCCATAAAGATCCTTCGATACTTCATGCGACGGAGCCGACCAGTCTACCGTCACGGGAATCGTGACATCGTCCGGCATCATCCTGCCGACGCAGAGATTCATAACCGCGAAAATCGGCAAGAACGCGGCCATAAGAACAATGCGGACAAGGTTGCGCCCGCGAAGCGACGATTCATCCATTTAAAATCTCCCCTTCCGTTCCATCGGACTTCACCGTTGTTCAGCCCTGACAAAATGCGGTAAACGTGCGAGCGGAGTGTCAATCTTCACCGACACCGGACCTTTGATGCGCGATCCGTCGTCCGCGAGCCAAACTCCCGCTGGCAGTCGGACCGTCCGTGCGGCGGCTCCTTTCTCAAGCTGCGGCGCGACGATCAGAAAATCGCCCATAACGAACTGATCCGACACGTCAGCCAGCCCCTGACGCGGAAATGCGTATTCCATATGACGAAGCATCGGCTCGCCGGTCTTGGCGCATTCTCCGGCAAGCTCCACGAAACGGGGCGCAAAGCGCTGACGCAACGATACCGTCTCGCGGATTATACGTTGCCCCTCCTCGTCCAGCACGCGCCACGGAGAGGCTGAAAACTGCATCATCGGCGAAAGCGCGTGCACCTGCGCCGATCGGATGAACAGCTCCGGATCGAACGCCGCCCCCGGCAGGAACGAACGGTAGTCCCCTCCGCCGATCATATCGGGGCAAACGAACGAATGCCCGATGATGCCGGCGGCGATGAGATCTGTCACGCATCGACGCAGTTCCCGCCAGTTGTGCATCTTGTCGAGCAGGCGCTGAACTAGCGGCTGACCTGCCATTTTCCAGCAGCAGCGATATTCGTTATACGGAAATTCTAGACCGTACGACGCATAGGTGCACTGCTGCTCGACGCCGGGCAGAGGTATATGGGTGAGATTCTTTTCCTGATAATGCTCAACATTTCCTCCGTCGAATTTGAATCCGTCCACTCCGAAAGTGCGGCAAAGGCGGTTCAATTCGCCTGAAAACCACGCGCGGGCGTTCGGATGCGTCAGATCCAGCACCGCGCTCTTTCCGTTCCACCAGTCGATCACGGCCGGATCGCGCCCTTTCCTGATGACAAGACCGCCCTCCCTCCGTAGACGGCGGTATGTCGGAGAATCCATCGTGATGAACGGACACATCCATAGCATCACCTTGAAGCCCATCGCGTGAAGTTCGTCGCAAAGCGATTTCGGATCGCTGAACCGGAAAGCCTCAAAGCGCCAGTCCCCATATCCCGCCTGCCACGTGTCGTCGATCATGATGACGCCCGGAGGAAGACTGTTCGCGACAATGTCTTTGGCGTATTTCAGAATGTCCTTCTGGTTCTGATTGTACTGAAGCTCAATCCACGTGTTGTACTGCGGGGCGGAGAAGAAAACCGGCGGCGGCATTTTCCCGCTGGGAGGGAAATGCGCTTTCGACGCGGCGAGGAAAGCTTCTCGCAGCGTTCTGCCCGCACTCACGGGTTTTATGTCCGCGTCCGTACGTAAAACCCCGTTGGAGAACGAAAATCCGAACGCCTTGTCGCACCATACATAACGGCCACGGTCGGAGATCAGCAGAGGGGCAGCCTGGTTGGCGCCGTGGTGCAGATCCAACTGCGCATGATACGAAGAATTTCCGGAAAACGGCATCATCCGTCCGTCTGCGACTTTTCCTCCCCACCAGCGTTCGCCCTCAAGCAGCGGTACTTCAGTCTCTGCTCCCGCAACGACAGCGATACCTAACGACAGCAGAAAAACATACCGTTCAATCTTCATTTCCGTCTCCCGTCTACCTTATCCGAAGAATTCGCCGCCGCTGACGGCATCAGGCGCACTAAAGAAATTCCGAACGGGGCGAAGTCAAACTCAAGCCCTTTAAGCGGGCGATCGCCGAGCAGAGTTTCAGCCGCGGAAAACGGCACGTCGACACTGACACTCCCGTGCGTACGGCTGTGACGCTGATTGGAAATGGCGAGATAAACCTTCCCGCCATATCGCCATCCTCTCACTCCGATATGCGGTGAATCCGCAACCGCTTCGACAGGATCGGTCGAGAGAAAGACATGTTCATAGCGACGCAGTTCCTCCGCCACGCGGCACACTCCACCGAAACTCTCCTTGAAGGGAGTCTTCCAATCCATCTTCTTGAGATCGAAAAACGAATAGAAGAAAAATCCGTTCGCCCCCGCCGTAAGCGCCTGCCATGCGAGACTGCGCACCTCGGCCTCGCCCGTCGGGTGGGTTTTCATCAATTCTTCCCGCGATCCGGTCTTGTACGCCGCGCTGTCATGAGCCTGTATGGCCTGCCATACCGGACGCGAACGGAATGTATCGGCGATCTGGATGCGGGGCCACGTATAAGCGTCGTTCCACCGTTTCCAATCGTCATGCGGATAAGGGTCGGAACCGCATATATCGAAGGACGGAAGATATTCGCGCATCTGCCGGACCTGATAAAGCATCGTCCACGTCGGGCGGTCGGGATCCAGCGTTTTCATCAACTCGTAGCGCTCCTTCAGCTCGTCGATATGCGCCGGAGGTATCTCATCGTTGAGGTACCAGCCAAGCAGCGCCGGATGCCCTTTCAGCTCTTCCGCTATCTTGCGCACGGCTTCGTCGTTTTCCTCTCGCGTCGGACGCCCCCTTCTGGTAAAGGTGTAATAATCCTTGATGTTGCAAAACGCCTTAAGCCCCCTGTCAGCGCACATATCAAGCTGCTCCCGGGTAATGCGTGCATACGGCATCAGACAGTTGAAAGATCCTTTGGAATAAACCTCCAGATCTTCGGAGTTCACCTTCCCGAAATACATTCCGACCGGGAAAAAAGGTTTTCCGTCGACCAGCAGACGGTTGTGCCGGTCTACACGCACTCCCTTGCGGTTTTCGCCTTCAAACCGCTCGAACCTGATTGCGGTGTCGTTGAAACGGCGGCCGGAAGAATCCATAAGGCGAAACCCTGCCGTTCCGGTTTTAAGTTTGGAGGCGTCGACGGTCACGCTGGCCCAGTTGTTCGAAATGGCGTCCGCCACAACCGTTTTGCGGCCATTCGCGAACGGAAGCGAGAATATCGCTTTGACCTGATCGGGTGAAATCCCCCCTGAAGCGAGATTGAGATCGGCGAAAAACGTAACGTCTCCGACTGCCGCCTGATTCCGGTATGCGCTCGAATAAAGCCCGGCGACGACCGGCGTTTCAACGGGCGTCAGCGAAACATCGTCGAACCAGGCGCGCCCGCAGCCGCCGCGCTCCACATAAACCCCGACGCGGAACGTCTTAGCCGTTTCCGGCAGACGAGAAGCGACGGCATTGATCTCGGTCCAGTCTTCAGTCCCACCGATACCTTGAGAATAGACGCCTCCCGCCCAGCGTCCAGCCTCATTGTACCATTCGATGCACACCATCGCGCGTCCGCCTGTGAGGTTCTCCGTCTTCGCCCATAGCGACGCACGGTAGGATCTGCCCGGCATGACCGGAAATGTCTGGCTCAGCACCGTATGTTCAGGCTTGGATTCGGCGCAGAAGGCAAGAGCGGATCCGCCGTTGCGGCCGGAGGATTTGTCCACTCTCAGCGGCGGACGAAGGCTCGACCAGCCTTCAAGGACGCCGCCGTCGACGGATTCAAATCCGCCATTCCTGAGAAACGTTTCACCCTGCGACGCGCCGACGGCTGTAACGGCCGCCAACACGCAGGAGAACGACAGAAACCCGTTCATATGCTGTGATCCCTTTTACCCTTTATTTGGCGATGGCCGGGGCCCAGAGACGGAAGCCGAAATCCGAATGCCTTCCGTCTATATCACGCTTGACCCAATGCTGACGAAACGCAGCTCGGCAGTTGGACGCAGGCTTGTTGTAGCTTCCGCCGCGCGGGACGGCGTAGGTCCCGCTCTCCGGACCTGTCGGTTCAATCACCGCATCCGATCCAAGATCGTCCAGCCGCCAATCAAGCACATGCTCCGCCACATTACCAAGCATATCGTACAGCCCGAATCCGTTCGGTTTCAACAATCCGACCGGATAGGAGTTGCCGGAATTACCCTTGTACCATGCGATGGAATCAAGATTCTCGCTGACATTCGCGTCCACAAGCTCTTCGCCGGTATACAATGCCGCGGACACACCGGAGCGGCAGGCATATTCCCACTGCGCCTCCGTCGGCAGATCGAAATCGATGCCAAGTTTAGTCCGGAATGTATTCAGCACGCCGCTGCTGATATTATGCCCTGACGACGGCCAATCTGCATTGCCCCTGAAATTATAATAATCAAACCACCTATAGATATCCTTCGTAGCCGGAATACAGGCATTATCACCCTCGACATTTGCGGGCCACAGCATAGTCCCTGAAGCGGAGTCCTGAGCTTTGTGCCCCGTAACATGAATATACTGCTGCCGAGTCAATTCATACACCCCTAGATAATAGTCGTTGGTCAATGTGACATAATGTTGGGTTTCAACTCCACCATCCTGAACACGATTCATCCGCCCCACTTCTCCAACCGGAGAGCCCATCACATAAGTTACGCCTTTCGCCGGAATCTTGCGCATCACGATGCGGTCGGTCTTGTACACTTTTGAAGTGACGCCTCCGTCCGGAAGCTGATCCGCGGATTCATAATAGCGCACAGCACCCATGACCGGCAGAATATCGACCACCATGTAATCCGGAGGCGCGTTCGTCGCCCACGCTTTCACAACCGCTTTTATATCGAGTTTGGCATCGACATTGTCTTTCCATGAACGGTCGGCCGCCCAGTAGCACGTATGTTCGGAGGTTGCCCCATCGCCAGTTTTCCTCACCAGCCTGTGCACATCGCCCCAGGTGTGCGTAATGTTTTTCGCGTCTATGGAAACCCATGCCCCTTCTGTAGTATTTGTCAGTATATCAAGCGTAACAACTGCATCCTCATCCAATTTATAGGTGACTTTTACGTTACGCAATCCATCTTGTTCAACTTTGACTTCAGATACGGTCGGGATCGCAAAAGTAGAAACTCCAACCGTCACGACGAGAGCGAAGATTATTCTTTTCATGATCTATCCTTTCTTTTGAACGATTTCACCTGATGATTATGTGGAAACTGAAACGAAGTTGGAATTCGGCGGAATCCGAAACATCTTTCGTCCATTCCGCACGTTCAAGCCGGGAAAAGAACTTCTCCGAAAGCGAAAGGCTTGCAGTGGCGAAGTTCTGACAGACCGAGCTTTCACAAGACGAAGCCGACACTCTGTTGGTGTCTCCGCTGATTATGCACGAGACTGCAGAACGCGACATCACCGCCGCGATCAGGAAGGTCAGCATCATAACGATTGGTTTTTTCATTGATTCTTCCTCCTTTAATTAGCGATTTGATAACACCGGAGAACGGAGCATCAGTTCATCGATAATGCAGCCGACTTCCACTTTCGAGACCTTTTCCGTAACGCGCAGATGGGGACCGTTCTCGTCCGGCACCCACTCGTTTGCACCATTGGAACCGACCATCCGGTATGTACCGCGCGAAACATTGAAGTACGGCTCCGTTCCGCGCACCGCGATAAGGACTGCCGTCTGGTCCCATGCCGCGCGTCCGTTCATCCCATATGCACCGCGAAGATAATGCGCCGCCCTGCTGCGGATGTCGTCCCGGGACGGTACGTTTCCGGCAAACACACTCGCCACGGGATTGTCTTTTTGCCCAGACTCAGCAAGCGTCCGGCCGGCATGACAGTCGAATCCGTAGTTCCAGTCAGTAAACACGACAGGCGTTGGCCAGTTCTCCAATGCGATGCGAGACGACTCAGGGTCAATCATCGAATTGTACTCCTTGCCGTCGGGATAGCGGCACGCCATGGCCACCCAAAGCTTCACCTTCTTGGCGACAAGCGATTTTCCGTCCAGTGGTGAAATCGCATCCGGCTTCGTCTCAAGAAGACGGCGCATGTTTGTCAGAAAGCCGACCGAACAAATGACCACGCTGCCATCTGGCTGAGCCGCCAAAACGCGTCTGTACACTTCATTCGCGTCGGGCGCATCGTTCGAATTGCGGTGTCGCACCCAATTCCCGTATTTCTCAACGGTAGTGCTGTAACGCTTTATGTGCCATTCGCTTGCGCCTGTCCTGCCGATCTCCTTCGAACATCCAACAGGCAATTCCGGTCTTCCATAATATGCATTTATGATTTCGCACATCGCCACGCTCATGCAGTCCCGCGTATTTGAGACAGTGGCAAGGATCTCGCACTCACCTGCATCCGCAAGCGCATGCAGACAGGCAAGCGCGCCTGCATCATCGAAATCGGTGTACATGTCGGTATCGAAGATGACCTTGACCGGTTCCTTTTTGGATTCCCCTGAATCGCCCGCCATCACGAGTACTCCCAGTCCCGCAACGAAAAGGACGAACATCGCGCAGTTGAGAAGCGCGGACTTCCTTGGAGCCCCCGCAAACTCGCGCCACACGAGAATGCCCCAAAGTGCGGAAACGAGCGTTGCACCCTGTCCGAGAGCGTACGACACCGCCGGACCTGCCTTGCCAGCAGACACGAACGACAGAAGCGTTCCAAGTCCCCAGATGCATCCGCCGAGAATTCCAACAAGATGTGTCTTGGGGGAACCGCCGAAATAACGCTTGGCACCGTCGAGGATCGGTTCGCCCTGAACGGGTTTGAGCATCGCAACCGTGTTGAACACGAAATTGGACAGGAAGATTCCGACGGAGAACAGGAAGAATCCGGTGTAGGGCGTCAGCATTCCCTCGCGCGGAGCTTCCGCCGTGAACGTAAGATCCACGACACGGTTCACAAGCGGAGAGAACCACATCATCATGAAACCGGCCAACGCAGCGAGAATCAACCCTTTCTTAGTGGATGAAGAGTCCGAAGCCCCGCCTCCCGCACTCTGTTTCGCCTTGAACGCCAGGGCATTGCACAGAATCGAAACGACAATCAGCAGAAGCCCGATTCCGATGAGGGTTGCATTCCCCTGGCGCTTCACCGCATAATTCAGGAGAGTGCCGCCGACCAAAGCCAATCCCACGCCCACGGGGAAGGCCACCGACATTCCTGCAACGGAAATCGCCGCCGCAAGCAGGATGTTCGACGCATTGAATATCACACCCGAAAGTATCGGCCATATCCAGCTTTCCCCGAACGACGATTTGAGATTGGCAATAAATCCCCATGCCTGCCGCTCACCGCATGATCCCATCGTAAGACCCATCGCCAAAGAGAACAGAAGAATTCCAATGACGTAATCCCAGTAGAAAAGCTCGTAGCGCCAGGTCTTGCCCGCAAGTTTCTGGGTATTGCCCCAACTGCCCCAGCAGAACATGGTCACCACGCACAACATAACGGCCAACGCGTAATTGTCGCAGAAATACATTATTTAATCTCCTTTCTGTACGGCACCGACGACTGGGCTCCTGCACGGGTGACGGAAACGGCAGCCGCCTTCTGCGCGAAAGCGATAGCTTCGGCACAGCTGCGGCCTTCGACCAGCGCAACGGCGAATGCGCCGTTGAACGTATCGCCGGCGGCGACGCAATCTACCGCCTTCACCTTGCGGCACGGATATATCCTGTCGCAATCTCCGCAATACGCCCCTTTCGCCCCCATCGTTATCACGACATGACCGACTCCGCGCTTTTTGAGTATCTGCGCCGCCTTTGCCGCGCTCTTCGCATCCGTCACCTTGACGCCTGTCAGAAGTTCCGCCTCGCTCTCGTTCGGCGTGATCCAATCTATCTGCGGATACAGTTCGCGCGGCAATTTGCGTGCCGGGGCGGGATTGAGGATGACTTTCACATCGGCCCTGCGAGCCTTCTTCGCCGCCCACAGCACGGTCTCCACGGGAGTCTCCAGCTGCATGAGCAAGGCTGCGGCGCTCTCGATATCGTCACCGAACCGCTCTGCGTCTGCGGGGCTGAGAGTGCCGTTGGCGCCAAGGGCGACCGATATGACGTTCTGCCCCTTCGCGTCCACAAGAATGAGCGCCGTGCCCGAAGCGTTATCCTTGTCCACAACCAGGCGGGCGGAAATCCCGTCCTTCTTCATTCTCTTTGCGCAGTCGCGCCCGAAGATGTCGTCGCCGACCTTGCCGATGAATGTGCATGTGCCCTTCTTCGCCGAAAGCCTGGCGACGGCGACGGCCTGGTTCGCGCCCTTCCCGCCGGGATTCATCATGAACGTCCCTCCGGACACGGTCTCTCCGGACACGGGAATTCGCTTCCCCGTTATCACCATATCGGTATTGGCACTTCCCAATACGACAATCTGTTTCGAGTTCCTCGCCATGCCCATAAAAATATCAAACGTCTTTCACACATTTCAAGCGAAAGCGTTTCTGTCGCTGAAAAACCTGCAAAAGCAGGTTTTCACACAAACAAAGCACAGGAACCAGTAAATCCATATGATTTTGATATGATATGTGTCATGAGCGAGAACGAGGCGAAATATATTGCGATTGCAGCGGTGCTTCGCAAGGACATACTGTCTGGACGCTACGAAGGACACGAACGCTTTCCTAGCGAAGGGTCGCTTGTGCGGCGGTTCAAGGTGAGCCGCCCGACGGTGGAGCGCGCCTTGCGCGAGCTGAAACGCGAAGGATTTCTCGCTGCACGGGCAGGATCGAGATCCTACCTCACACCGTTTGCGCGCAACGCAACCGGCGCAATCGGCGTCATTACGCCTGACTATCATCAGATTGATTTCTTCACCGATATGTGCAACTGCATATCGACAGTGGGAAAATCCGAAGGATACGATGTACTGTTCGGAAATACAGCAACTCTGGGCGTATCCGACAGAGCCGCATGGGCTCTCCACACCGCAAAGGCGTACACAAAGCAGAAAATCGTCGGGGTGCTTCTCGAACCGATAGATCTCATACCCAACTCCACATCCGCGACGGAGGCCGTGCTTCAGGTATTGAACAGATGCAACATCCCCGTGATCCTTCTCGACCGCGATTACCTGCCGTCTCCGAACCGCAGCGGATACGATCTTATCGGGATAGACAATGTACAGGCCGGATACCGCATCGCAAGACACTTGATCGATGCCGGAGCGCAGAACATCCGCTTCCTTACGCAGCCGGACTACGCGTCCACCATACGCGGACGTATCCAAGGCGTAACACAGGCAGCCATCGATTCCGGAATGCAGTGGAGCAGCTCGAACGTCATCGAAATAGCCCCTGACGACACCGTCGCCTTCACAAAGATCATCCGGAGCGTCTTTACGAAACGCAAGACGTCAAAATCGACAAGCATAAAGCGTCAGGCCTTCGTATGCCGCAATGATGCGCTTGCGGCCCGTCTCATTCAGGCGCTCTCATCCGAAGGCTGGAACATCCCCAAGGATGCGATGGTGGCTGGTTTTGATGACGGAAAGATTGCACAGCTCCTTAATCCTCCGCTTACGACAATCTCGCAGCCTGTGCAGCTTTTGGCGGAGACGGCGGTTGCCTCGCTGCTGCAGCGCATACGCACGCCAAACCTCGCCCCGCGCTCAATACTCCTTGACGCGCCGTTGACCATTCGTGCATCAACTTCCATTCGGTAGATCGACCGTTCGATCGTCAGAAGGTTTCGCAGTGCGGAAAATCGCCGACAAGCGGTTTCGCATAGTCGACATGAAGATACCATGAAGAACAGGCATCCGAGTCCGCCAGTAAGCATCCAAGAAAGCGCTGGAACCAATCGCAATTGTTTCCTGCATCCACATTTGCGAGAAATGGAGCATGCACTTTTACAGAATCAAATTCTGGCAGGAACCGTCGGCAGCGGCCAGGCCGAGAAACTCAGTCCCATGTACGGCATGTTGCGCGAAAGCGACCTGAATGTCGAATCCGAGACGGTGCGGTTCGCCTGAAGGTCTATCACCGTCTCCCCGTCCGCCTCCTCGCCGATGAGACGCGCCGGACCCTCCGACCAGCGCTTCGCCCATTCATTGACGTCCATGCCCTCCTGCTCGACCATCACATGATACGTGACGGCAACAGCTACCTCGAGACCGATTATGCCGTTTGCGGTCCCGATGAACCCGCCCTTCTTTGACGAGGCCGGATGCGGAGCATGGTCTGTGGCGAACATGCCGAGCGTGCCATCTTTCACCGCGGCGCGGATCGCGGCACGGTCGGCGGCGTTTCCGAGCGGCGGCGCCATCTTCCAGTTCGCATCATTGTCCGGGATATCCTCGCAACTGAAGAGAATGTGATGCGGAGTCGCCTCGCCAGTTACGGGAAGCCCCTCCTTCTGCGCGGCACGGATCTGCTCAACGGTTCCGGCGCACGAGATATGCTGGATGTGAAGTGCGCACCCCGTGTCACGGCAAAGACCGATATCCCGGCGGACAGCCTCCGTCTCAGCCTCCGACGGCATGACCGGCAGATTGAAGCGTCGTGCAACGGGGCAGTCACGGATCACACCACTCCCGAGAATCGACGGAACCACCGCATGCTGCATCACTGGTTTGCCCAGCACGGCGGCACGGCGCATGGCCTCGCGCATCAGATTCTCGTCGTTCACGAACGATCCGTCATCCGTAAAAGCGACGGCCCCCGCTTCGGCAAGACGTTCCAGATCCGCAATCTCGCGGCCGAGGCGCCCTTTCGATATGCAGGCGGAAGGTGCGATGCGAACGGGAAGTGACGTGTCCTCTATCTGTTCGCGAATCCACGCGACGCTGTCCCCGGCGGGAGTCGTGTTCGGCATGGTTGTGACGCACACGAAACCACCAATCGCAGCGGCGGCGGCTCCGCTCGCCCGCGTTTCGGCCGCAGGCACACCGGGATCGCGGAAGTGCACATGCACATCGCGGAATCCCTTGAACTTGAGGTAACGTTCTGACATATCAGTATATCTTGTTTTCGCAACCATCAATCAGACGGCGAATGTTGGACTTGTGCTTCACAATCACAAATACCGCGATGAGCGCAACAACCACCTTGAGAGAGAGCGGACAGCCGCAGAACCACACCGCAATACCCAAAGCAGCAGCAGCCAGACAGCTCCCGAGCGAAATGTAGTGCGACAACCACACGGTGACGGCAAACAGCGCAAGCGCACCAAGCGCCAGATACGGGATAAGGGCAACCATCATGCCAAATGCCGTGGCAACACCTTTGCCACCCTTGAACTTCATGAACACGGTAAGGGTATGACCGATCACACAGGCGAGGCCCACCGCAACCGGAAGATCAGCGCCGCACCCGGCGCATTTCGCCGCCGCAAGCGTCGGGAGAAAGCCCTTCAGAAAATCACACAGAAATGCCAGCAGACCCCATTTTTTGCCTACGGTGCGAAACACGTTTGTCGCACCAATGTTCCTGGATCCGACGGTGCGCACATCTACGCCACGCATCTTGCCGATGAGGAAGCCGAACGGAACCGCACCCGCAAAATACGCCGCCGCGAGCCATATCACCCATTTCACATACTGCTCTTCCATCTTCAGAGACCTTTCTGACTCCATATTCGAGTTTGCCGGAGGATACCGCCCCTCACACCAGGCAATACTGCAAAACGCCCGTAATTATACCACTTTTCGCCACACCCCAGAATCCCCGGCTTATTTTGCCGTCCTGCACCATCAAATGACTAGATCTTGGCCAGATCTGATAGATACATGGAGCGAGGCTGCCGAAAGTTTACGCGCACTATTTGAGCAGAGAGCAGGGGCCGTTCACGCAGCCGCCGGGGCAGGCCATGACCTCAAGAAAGTTCCCTGGCAGCTTGCCTAGGTCATGAAGCTTCAGCACTCCAATGGTCTTGCGGTCTATGCCGTCGATCTGCCTGGCCTCAAGCCTGAAACCGGGAATTTCGGCCGTCGCAGCCTTCAGCACCGCCTCGGTGACTCCGCAGCTTTTGGCAAAATTGCGCGCCGATGCGTCCGCCGCACGTCTGCGTTCAAGCGGTTCGCATCCGATGACGTCAATCTTGCGTCCGGCGAGAATCGCACCGAATTCCTCAAACGACAGGACAAAGTCAATTCCCTTCCGCCGCGCCTCGCACCGTTTTGCGATGCACGGCCCGACAAACACCGTCTTGGCATGCGGGCGTTCATCGCGAACCATTTCGGCGGCATAGACCATGGGACTCTGCGTCGACGAAACACGTTCCACAAACTGCGGCAGGTGCTTTGCCACCAGATTCACGTACGCAGGGCAGCACGATGTGGTCATCAATGTGTCCGGATCACGGCTGATGCGCTCCATGAACTCGGCGGTCTCCTTCTTCGTCGTGACTTCGGCTCCAAGCGCGACCTCCATCACATCGGTGAATCCCGCCTTGAGCGCGGCCCCCATCAGCTGCTCGACAGTGCCGGGGAACTGTGCGGACACGGCAGGCGCAATCATCGCCACAAGCTCCTCTCCGCGGACCATTGCCGACAGTACGCCGAGAATCTGAGACCGCTCCATCACAGCTCCGAACGGACACGCATTGAAGCATTTTCCGCATGAGATGCAGCGCGAGAAATCTATCTCGGCCACGCCTGACGCATTCTTCCTGATCGCCCCGACCGGACAGGCCTCTTCGCACGGAACGGTGGTCTTTACGATCGCATGGTACGGACATGCATTGATGCACTTGCCGCACTTGATGCATTTCGTCTGGTCGATCACCGATCTGCCGCCGACAATCTCAATCGCCCCCTTCGGGCATGCCGTGGTGCACGGACGCGCAAAGCATCCCCGGCAGTTGGCGGTGGACACGACCGCCGACGCCGGGCATCCGCTGCACGCGGGGCCGCAGACGGTAAGCGGCTGGAGCTGAGGCTTGACCATTCCAGCATCCGGCGCACACGATTCCGCATCTCCGGTCACATCATCGAAATATTCCTTCAACGACTTCGACTCGTCTGTCTCGTCATCGGCGGAAACGCCGAGCAGCGCCATGAGACGGTATTTGATCACTGCACGGTCGTGATACACGCAACAGCGGCTTGACGCTCCGTTTTTGGGTCTGAGCTTTACCGGTATCCTGTCCAGTTCGGAACGGAGCGTGCCGTTGTCGAACGCGCGCACGATCCTTATCAGAAGCTCGCGGCGAATCAGCTGGGCGGCGTTCAGCATGGCGAACCTCCCTCTCCGGCAAGTTCAATTATCCTCGCCATCACCTTTTCGGGCGTGGCGGCGCACATGATCTCATCGCCGTTGAAGCGGACGTACGGAGCCTGCCCGATGTTCTCGCGCTCGCAAAGCTCAAGGCAAGGCCTTCCCGTTATCTCCACGCATCCGCGGATGTCCGGCGGAAGCCGAAGCTCGATGTCGACGAGCTCCGACGCGCCGAGCAGATAGCATGATGTTCCGCAGCAGATTTCCACTTTGACCTTGTCCATTGTCTGTTCCTTGTGACTCTCAGAAAAATTTCACCGACACTCTCTTGCGGTATTGGCGCCGAAGGATGTTCGCCAACCGGCGGATTGCCGTCCTGCGGATATCGAGATCCTGCGGCATGCTTGGCTCCTGGTGCATTTCGTTCACCATCGTGCCAATCAGAAATTCAACCGCATCATGGGCGTCGAACATATCAAGGACCAGCTTTACCGGCCCCGGCTGACCTTCGGCGGAATGACCGTCGTCCAGCTCCTCGGTGACGCGAGTCAGCGTAAGAACGCCCTCCGTCACCTTCGCGACGCCCCTCAATGTCCCTGCGGGCGGCATCTTGCCCGCCTTTCGGATGTCATCCATCGATATCTCAATGCGCCGGCCCAGTTCACGTTCGAGTATGTTCGCGGTCGTACCGCCGCATACCAGGGTATGATCCTCGCCCAACGCCCGGGCAAGCGACGCGAACTCTGCGTCACGCTCCCTGTAGAACGGCGGCCCCGAAAGTACGCGCATCAGACGCGGCCTCCGGAGATAGCACACAAAACAGGTGATGTCGTCCATGCATCCGCCCGGAACTATGTCACGCGCACGTTCCGCGATCACACGCGCAAGCTCCTTCGCGGAAACGTCAGGATTGGCGCGGATCGCATCCTGCGCACATGCAAGCACACCGCGGCGGCGCCAGCCGAACGCCAGATCGCCGCCGGAGCCGAGCCCCGCCTGCGTGACACCGTCCGAACACAGGATTATCCGGTCGCCGGTCCTGATGTCGATGTCGGCTTCGCGCACCTCCCTGTCCGGCCAGTGTCTGGAGACGATCTTCCTTTCGCATACGCACTGCACCTCTTCGGTTCCGCGCAGATGGATGTAGGCGGGATTCCCCATCTCGATGATGCGCCCCAATTCGCCGAGGCGCCAGTCGAGCAGCGAGAACGTCGAATAGCTTATCTTCCTGACCGAACACATCGGAAGGGAGTCCATGATGATCTCCATCCCTTCCCTGATGTCCACCATCCCCGATTCCAGAAACCTGAGGGACATCACGCCCGTCATGTTCGCCATGACGTTTGCCTTCACTCCGCTGCCGAGCCCGTCACACACCGCCGCGAGCAGACGCGATCCGTCGTCGCGTTTCATTATCTGCACGTTGTCGCCGCAGGCGGCCTGGCCGTTCTTCGTGAACTGGCAGTATTCGGCCTCTATGAACGGTTCGTCAGTCATTGATCCCGTCCGAAGTCATCACGGTATTGCGGAGCCTAATCGGAGCGCCGGACGATTCGTACGTTCCTGCGATCTCATTGAGCATTATCTCGGTCTCTGCGATATGCTCGCCGAAAAGGCGCGCGACCTCCTGGACCGTGATTACGTTTTTCCTTATTACCTCGCGAGCCCGCTCCGAGACCTGCTCCCTCTTGAACTCGTTTGTCGTCACATCCTGCAGAACGGCGCCGACGAACTTGCCCTTCGCGATGGGGAACACGCTTACGTTCACAATTCGGTCGCCATAGTGCTGGCGGTATCTTGTGAGGTCTGTCTCGTTCCCGAGCACCGTCCGGAAAAGCGGCTCGAGCTGGGGAAGCGTCTTTGCGATGTGAAGCCCGCCGATTCCGCCGATCGTCTCGTATATCTCCGCGACTCCCGCAAGCTCCGCGAACCTCGCGTTCGCCTCCGTGACAAGCAGATTGTCGTCGACGATGACAACCGCCGCGGGTATGTATTTTATGAGGGCGTTTGAAGTTCTCTCGAAGTTGCGCCTCAGGTAGTTGTGGCACATCGCCTCCTCCGCCTTCTTCGAAAGAAGCGCTTTCGCGAAGTCTCGGCAGGAATCATATCCGCATGCGCCGCAGTTGAGTTCATCTTCAGGCTGGAACTTCCCGATCCTGTGCAAAGCCTCCTGAATCGCGATCTCGTCCGGAGGCTCCTCGTTGACCGGCTCGGGAGAAAACACCTCCGTACGGCATGCCGAACCCTCGCGCAGTCCGCTCGGCTTCAGTTTCGACGAAGCGTCCGTCGCAAAAAGCGTCGCAAGACCCGCCCCGCCCGCGCACATCGCCGGACCGTTCACACAGCCGCCGGGACACGCCAGGCACTCCACGAATATCCTGTGACCCGGAGTGTCCGCCCCGTTTCCGCCCGCTCCACGGATGGTGTCGGGGTCGAATCCGTCCAACAGCCTGCGCAGACCGTCTATCCCGGAAAGCGAAATGTATCTGATCGAATCCGAGCCGTTCCGCAAAGTGTCGTTCATTCCTCCTTCGATGGAATAGAAACGTCCTTCCTCCGCAGCCCCGAACACGAGTGATCCGTCTGGAATCTCATCGACAGAATCCAGGTTTATTCCATGCCGGAGGAGCAGCGCATCAAGATCGCGAAATGTAAGCGCGACATCAATGCCGCTTCCGTCACGGTCCGACTCGTTCTTCTTCGCCGCGCACGGACCGAAGAACACAATCTTGACGTCAGCGCCAAGCCGTTCGCGGAGAATCGACGAATGGACGCTGAGCGGCGATGGAACGGGCGATATGAAACGGGCATATCCGGGCTTGTATCTGCGGATGTAGTCCACGCACGCCGGACACGCGCTTGAGATCATGAGAGGGGAATTCCATCCGGGAAGGATCCGGGCGAGATTTCCGCTTACGGCCTCCGCTCCATGGGCGGTTTCGCTTACATGCCCGAATCCGCATCTGACGAGCGCCGCCGCAAGCCGGTTGATGGACACACCCTTGAAATATCCGGCGTAGCTCGGCGCGATCGACGCGCAAAGACTGTCGCCGGACGCAAGGAGAGATTCGATCCGGGGAAGATCGTTCCGGATTTTCTTCGCATGCGCCGGACAGACCTTCACGCACTCCCCGCATGCCACGCACGAATCCTGTATGACACTCGCCTTCGCGTTCACGATGCGGATTGCCTTCACGGGACAGTGCCTCACGCACTTGTAGCAGTCCTGGCATTCGTTCTCGATTGTGTATACGGCAGCGGACATTTGCGGGGAGTTGCGCAGGTTCATCTTACTCGTAGTCCACGACTGAAGCCCAGTGGAGGAGAAGCTCGTGGTTCTTCGCGCTCTGCTCCTTCGCACTTTCGGCGGCGGCTACGACCGGCAGCCATTTCTGGACGTCCGACACCTTCGCCTTCAGCGCTTCACATGCCAGCGTCATGTACTTTTCGGCGGCGGCAACGTGTCCGGAAAGCCAGAACAGGAGATACGTGCGCGCGACATCCGCGAGCGGATCGCCGAGTCTGACGTGGCTCCAGTCGATGACGCGCCAATCGCCCTTTGGAGTGATGATCACGTTCGTCGGGTTGAAGTCCCCGTGGCAGAGCGACTTTCCGCGGTGGAAGCTCTGAAGCTTCATGTGCAGGTCGTAGCGCGTCTCCTTCGGAAGCGGAGAGGCGGAGATCTGCTTGTCGAGCTTGTCGGCCAGATTGCCCATCCTGTCCGAAGTCTTGGAGAATATCTCGCACTGTATCGAGACGAACTGCCTGAGATACTTCATGAGGTTCTTCCTGTCGGACGCCATCACGTCCGCAAGCGTCTTGCCCTCGATCCACTCGCGGCGTATGCACCAGTGGTCGCGGAGCTTGAGGACTTCAAGCACCTTGGCGACGGGCAGTCCCGTCTCGGCGGCGCGCGCCTCGTTCATCGCCTCGTTGAGAATCGCGCTCACCTTGTAGCTGGGACCGAATATCTTCAGGACGGTATCCTTGTCTTTCGTCACGACCTTGTCTGTGCGTTCGAGAAGGACCGCGTCTTTCCTGGCCGCAAGCTTCGGCGACGCTTTCGCGCCGGACGTATTCTTTGTCGTTTCAGCTTTCTTTTTCATTTTTCAATTCCTCACTGACAACTAATGACTGGGCTCTGACAACTGGCGCCTCACACCACCTCGTGCTTGCCGTAATAGGCGTTGAGATACATCTGTTTGATCTCGCTCATCAGCGGATAGCGAGGATTGGCGCCGGTGCACTGGTCGTCAAACGCCTGTTCCACCATGGCATCGAGACGGTCGAGGAAGTCCTTTTCGTCCGGAACGTAGTCGCGGATCGTGCGCTTGATCCCGACGCTGTCGAGGAGGCCGCGTATTTTCTTGATGAAGTTCTCGAACTTCTCGCCCTTCGACCTGCCCGTTACGCCGAGCGCATCTGCGATCTCGAGATAGCGCTCGAGCGTGTGGGGATATTCATACTGCGGGAACGTGCCCATCTTGCGCGGAACAGGATCCGCGTTGAAGCGGAGAACCTCCTCCATCATCAGCGCGTTGGCTATGCCGTGCGGGATGTGGTGGAACGCGCCGAGCTTATGCGCCATCGAGTGCATCACTCCGAGGAACGCGTTCGCGAACGCCATGCCGGCCATCGTCGCGGCATTGGCCATCTTTTCGCGGGCCATCGGGTTCGGCACCTTCGATACCGCGGAGTTGTAGGCGGCGGGAAGATTCTCGAAGATCATCTTCAGGCTACGGATCACAAGACCGTCCGTGTAGTCCGTGGCGAGCATCGAGGCGTAGGCCTCAAGGTTGTGCGAAACCGCATCTACGCCCGATGCGCTGGTGAGTCCGGGCGGAGCGGACATCATCATATCCGCATCCACGATCGCCATGTTCGGCATCAGCTCATAGTCGGCGAGCGGATATTTCACGCCCGTCGTCTCATCGGTTATGACGGCGAACGGAGTGACTTCCGAACCCGTGCCTGCGGATGTGGGTACGCAGATGAAATACGCCTTCTCGCCCATCTTCGGGAACGTGTACACGCGCTTGCGTATGTCCATGAAGCGCATGGCCATGTCCATGAAGTCGGCTTCGGGGTGTTCATAGAGCACCCACATGATCTTGGCCGCGTCCATCGCGGAGCCGCCGCCGACCGCGATGATCGCATCCGGCTTGAATCCCGCCATGAGCTTTGCGCCCTCCTTTGCGCAGGCGAGCGTCGGATCGGGCTCCACATTCGAGAAGGTGGTGAACATGATGCCCTGCTCTTCGAGCGACTTCTCGATCGGCTTGGTGTAGCCGTTCTGGTAGAGGAAGGAGTCCGTGACGATGAACACCTTCTTGCGTCCGAGCTCGCCGCCGAGTTCCTTGAGGGCCACGGCGAGGCAGCCCTTCTTCTGGTACACTTTTCCGGGAGCGCGGAACCACAACATGTTCTCGCGTCTCATCGCAACCGTCTTGATGTTCATAAGCTGTTTGATTCCAACGTTTTCACTGATCGAATTGCCGCCCCAGCTGCCGCAGCCGAGCGTGAGCGACGGGGTGAGCATGAAGTTGTAGATGTCGCCGATGCCGCCCTGCGAACTTGGCGTGTTCACGAGGATGCGGCACGTCTTCATGCGGGCCTGGAACTCGGCGATCACGTCCTGCGCAAGAATTTCGTCTGCATAGATGCTGCTCGTGTGGCCGTATCCTCCGTCCGCGACAAGACGTTCGGCCTTTGCGAACGCGTCCTGGATGTCTTTGGCGCGGTACATTGCGAGAACGGGCGAAAGCTTTTCATGGGCGAACTCTTCGGACGGCTCCACGCTCTTGACCTCGCCGATGAGAATCTTGGTGTCGGCGGGCACGTCAAATCCCGCAAGCTTCGCAATTGTCTCCGGTTTCTGTCCGACGATCCTGGCGTTCAGGGCGCCGTTGATGAGGATTGTCTTGCGCGTCTTGGCGAGTTCCGAATCGTTCAGGAAGTGGCACCCCATCCGCAAGAAGAGGGCACGGACCTCGTCATACACCGAATCCAGCACGACAACACTCTGTTCCGAGGCGCAGATCATGCCGTTGTCGAACGTCTTCGAGTGGATGATCGAACTCACCGCCATCGTGAGGTTTGCCGTCTCGTCGATGATCGCCGGGGTGTTGCCTGCGCCGACGCCGATTGCGGGCTTGCCGGAGCTGTATGCCGCCTTGACCATTCCGGGTCCTCCGGTCGCGAGGATGAGATCGGCCTCCTTCATGAGAAGGTTCGTCTTTGGAAGGCTGGGCGCCTCGACCCATGCGATGATCTCTTCGGGCGCGCCGGCCTTCACCGCCGCCTCAAGAACGGTTTTTGCCGCCGCTATCGTCGAATTCTTGGCGCGGGGATGAGGGCTGATGATCACGCCGTTGCGCGTCTTGAGCGAGATGAGGGTCTTGAAGATCGCCGTCGACGTCGGGTTTGTGGTGGGGATCACCGCCGCTATCACGCCGACCGGCTCTGCGATCCTGCGAATGCCCATTGCGGCGTTCTCTTCAACCGTGCCGCACGTCTTCTCATTCTTGTAGACGTTGTAGATGTATTCGGCGGCGTAGTTGTTCTTGATTACCTTGTCCTCCACAACGCCCATGCCGGTCTCCGCGACTGCCATCTTTGCGAGAGGGATGCGCTGTGCGTTCGCCGCAAGTGCCGCGGCCTTGAATATCTCGTCCACCTGCTCCTGGGAATAGGATGCGAACTTGCGCTGCGCCGCCCTGACGCGGGCAATGAGGTTCTCCAGTTCCTTTATTCCATCATCCGGTGTTGCGGCCGGTACCGCTTCATTCGCGCTCATTTGCTTCTCCTTGGTGTTAGCCAGCATTCATGGACCTGGCTTGTTGAAAAAGATGGCGCGTATTATAGATTAATACATATCGATTGTCAAGTATCGATTTCATATAATCGTATGATGCAATGAATATCGAAAGTCCGCCACCGACGTAATGGCAGCGGAGAGATGACTATTGACGAAGAGGCCCGATCTGCAGCAGCATTCAGGTTCGGGGCGCATCTTCTCGCATCACTGCAAAAGAAGGGCCGAAAACGGCCCTCCCTATGCACAATGCGATGCGAATTTGCATCATATCCAGATCACTTCACCGCATAACGGGTGGCTTTGCCCAGATTTTTCCAAAGCTCCGCAGAATCCTTTGAACCCTTGACAAGCGCAAGATTCTCGTTCTTGTTGAACGATTCGCACAAATTCGACACAAGTCTCAGATAGAATGCACTCACCGCAACCGGAATCACGCTGAATACAACCACATTGACTTCAGAACCATCATTGTCCCACTTGATTCCCTTCTCGGAGATGCCGAGAGCCAACGTAAGACCGCCGCCCTCAACACCCCGCACATGCGGGAACGCCAACCCCTTGCCCATAGCCGTGGAAAGGACCTGTTCGCGCTCCATCGCCGCCTTTACCAATGCTTCTGGATTGGACACAAACTTGTTGTCGGACATCGCTTTCGCCAGTTCGGCAATGGCTTCCTCAGGGGTTGTGGCGGAAAGATTGGATATCATCAGCTCAGCGGCCGAAAAACGGCCGATGCCTGTCTTGCGGGGTGCGCCCGGAGCCGGTTTGCCGCCAATGTACCTTGGGGCATCCTCCTCCGCATCAAACAGCATACGACCGCAGGACGAACATGTCTGGATAGTCTTGGCCATGCGCACCTGCTGTACCTGGGAGATCGGAAGGCGCATCCCGCAGACTGCGCAGCAGCCATCAGACATCGGAGACATCACGATATGATCCTTTTTGTACAGACGATCATACAGCGCCTTTGGCTGCGGATCAAGTTGAGAAGAAAGCATGTCAATCGAATCGGAGAGCGTATCGGTATGGGATCCGTCACCCGTCTGATGATGCTCATCGCGAGTGAGCACAAGTTCCTGAAGCTGGTTTAGCAGATTTATTTGATTCTTCATTGTTTTTTGCCTTTATTTGAAATCCTTCAATCAGCGGCGCCCTGCATATAGGAATCCGCCAAGGTTCCGGCCATCTTCACGAATGTGGAGCGTGCGGCAAAGAAACCCTCAGAGAAACGCCCTGTCTGAACGAGTCCGACCGCCGCAAGCACCCCTACAACAACAACGCTCTTCATCAGGCCTATCAATGCACCTGCAATAGCGTTCATCGGCTGGGGGACCAAAAAAGACACGAATCTCGCCACCACACGCCTAATCAATCCGAATACCACAAGCATGACGACAAAATCCGATATCCCGGCAACAGCATTCTGCGCCGTCTCTCCAGAAACCCAATTGCCATCCACTACAAAGCCCCTTATCGGAGAGAACAGGAAATATCCGGTGACAAGGGCCGCCGTCATACCCACAAGCGACCCAAACTGTCCAGAGAACCCCCTGAAAAGCCCGACCACCATAAAGAAGGCGGCCACAGCGAAAATGATCCAGTCTATAATCGTAAGATCCACTTACAGCTCTTTCAGATATGCCTCATACAGTTTTGCGACCGAGATCTTTCCAAGACGACGGAGCGTCTGGACGTACAACATCAACGTCGTCTTGTCTTCTGGGTCATGAGCCAATGCCTGGCTCAGGAACTTCTCTGCCCTGATCGGACGCCGCCGATCCAATGCAAATCGTGCCGCCGTACGATATGTCAACTGCGAATTGGGGCGCTGATCAATCGCATCCTGAAACGCAGACAGCACACGGGCGATATCGGCATCCGATTTCGCAGACGCGCTTTTCGACCTCGCGAAATTCCATGCCGCCGCATACGAAAGGGGGTCCTTGCCATATGCCTCTGAAAACTTCGCGGCGGCTCTTCTCGGATCTTTCTTGGTCAGAGACTCACCTTCCGACACCAATTTCGCCGCCGCACCGGGATCGCGCCCTGCGGCACCTGGTTTCCCGGCAGCCTTTGCACGAAGCGACTCTCTTACCGTGGGGATTATCTCATGTGTGATCGTTTTGGCCCGGACAGGATCGGTCATGAGCCTGCTCGCCATCTGGAACTGCTCCAATGCTGCATCCTCAAACCGGAATGTATCGCGCGAAAGGTACCCAAGATGATACCATGCCGCCGCATTGCGACGGTCTAGCCTGACGGCCCTCCACAGCGACACCCTTGCACGCTCGAACATGTCTGCGGTAAGTTCCAGCACTGCCTGGGAGACCATCGCCTTGGATCGTATCCCTTTCGGAAGCTGCTTTGCCGAAGAAACATCTGAGAACGCACATTTGGCGCCTGCATAGTCCTTTGCAAGGTATGCGATATTTCCGTCAAGAAGTCGCGCCTCGGCCGAAGTAGGATCTATCGCTATGGCAGACTCAATCGCTACCCTCGCGGCGGCAATTTCACCCAGATCCATGTTGACAAGAGCCAATTTGACACGTGCCATGAAATTTGTGGGATTCTTCTCCGCCGCTGCTTTGAAGCAAAGCGCGGCAGCCTGCAGATCACGCGCAGCATAGGCAACCTCGCCTCTCTCATAATCCGCAACGCCGTAATCTGGACTGCATCCTGACAGAACAGCAATTACGAGTGCAACAAGTATGCTATTTATCATAGTGCGTGGATTATATCATAATTCAAAGGCAAGACACAACGCCACGACACGGTGCTTCTGGGCACCCGCAGTTTGCCATAATAACGGACACTATCAACAAAGGCAGGCTGTTTCTATTTGCACCCTGTTTGCATCCAAACCCCATCAACTAACGCCAATCAGTACGTACTTTTTGCGGGGGTGCCACAAAGTTCAATAGTTTTTCCGAAAATGCGCAACAATATCTAAGCCTTTGACTTGAGCAGCTCGGAGAAAGGAACTATCGCGTCAAAATACCCGTCTGCCGCAACAACCGGAGAAAGATGTCCATCATAGACAAGGGCAGTTCGGATAGAAACTCCGTCCGGTCTTTTGATGGTGCGCACTTTCTTGTCTACTTCTTCAATTATCTCCCGCCCGATCTCACGACGACGCTTAATTTCAACGACACAGATTGTTCTCCGAGTCTGTATCAACAGGTCTATCTGACATCCCTTCCGCCCCCGCACTCCCTTGCCGGCCCGTTTCATATATGGCCCGGCCGAGGTGATTACAAGTCCATCCAGATGAAGGTGCGGTATCAGCAGTCGATAATTGTTGACAACAAGATTTTCAAATGCAAGCC
>SUVZ01000362.1 GCA_015061765.1 Lentisphaerota bacterium | reverse complement strand
AACGGGGGCTTCCGCGATGCGGCCCTATGCGTGCCGGCGATCACCGCGCATCTCTGTCATCTGATCGACGGACGCGAGGCGGGCTGGCCCAGGCTTGTGGAGGCGCAGCTGCCGGAGAACACCGAGGCGGCGAAGCGCAACGCCCCGTACTTCGACGGAGTCAACTTCGCGTCGCTCATCACATGCCCTGTTGCCTTCACGGTTGGCTACATCGACACCGTTGCGCCGCCCCATGCTGGATACGCCGCATACAACGCATGTCCCGCAAAGGAGAAGGCGATCTTCGGAAGCATAGGCTTCGGGCATGCCACGAGTCCCGTTGAAGGCGTGCGTGCGAAAAGCTGGCTTTCGGAACGGTCGGCATCCGCATTGTGCGGCAGGACCGATGGCGGCGTTGACGTGGATCGTCCGTGGGAGCTGCGCGCGCCGCGCTGCGCCGTGCAGGAGTTCAGGAGCGGGGTGTACTGGGTGGAGGCCGAGAATTTCGGCGACTATGGCGGGTGGCTTCTCGATACGCAGTTCGCGCACAAGATGGGGTCGGGCTATCTGCTCGCGCCGGGCGTCGGTAAGCCGTGCGCCGCCGCATCCACCCGGATCGATGTCACATCGGGTGGACTGTACAAGATCTGGGTGCGTACGAAGGATTGGGTGCCGGAGCATCATCCCGGACAATTCGCGATAGAGGTCAATGGACGCCGCATCGGCAAGACGCTTGGTGCGTCTGGCCGTGACTGGTCGTGGGAGCAGGCTGGGGAGATCGAGCTTTCGCCCGGCGCAGCGGAGTTGCGGCTTGTCGATCTTTCAGGTGCGTACGCCCGATGCGATGCGGTTGTCCTTTCCCGTGATCGTTCGTTTGTCCCTGCGGATGGCGGAGAAGAACTCGAACGGCAGCGTGCCGTATGTACCGGAACGCCGGAAGCGATAGAGGAGGCCGGCAGCTACGATCTTGTCGTCATTGGCGGCGGTCCGGCAGGAGTTCCGGCCGCGATTGCTGCGGCGCGTCACGGTGCCCGCGTGGCGCTTGTGAACGACCGGCCGGTTCTCGGCGGAAACATTTCGAGCGAACTGGGCGTTCTTCTGAACGGTTCGGGGTGGCATCCCGGCTATCGCGAGGGCGGCATCATCGAGGAGGCCGTTCTCGCCAAGGCGAGCGCCGCGCGGGGGCGGGTGCTTTCCTTTTCGCGCGTGTTCGGCGAGATGGTGGCGGCGGAGACGAACATCACCGTGTTCCCGAACACCCGCGTTGTGGCCGTCGAGAAATCGGGAGAGGCGATCGCGTCGGTTCTGGCTCGTAACACGCTTACGCGCAGACGTACGCGGTTGGGCGGTCGGCTGTTCGTGGACGCGACGGGCGACGGGTGGATCGGGTATTTCGCCGGGGCGAAGTTCATGTTCGGACGCGAAGGGTACCGTGCCTATCGCGAATCGTGCGCGCCGGAGGAGCCAGACCTGACGACCATGAGCGGATGTCTGCTGGGGGGCTACGGCCTTCCGAGGATGGTCGAGCGCGACCGGGAGGTTCCGTTCGCGACGCCGAAGTGGGCGTGGCCGCTTCCGGATGGATTCTACCGCAAGTCCGATGGGCTTCGCTTCAAGTGGTGGCTAGAGCATCCCGGAATCCTCGACGACTGCAAGGATCCGGAACTTGCGCGCGATTCCCTCCTGCGAATCTTCTTCGCCTACTGGGGGTGGATGAAGAACGAGACGCCCGATGCGAAGATACGCGCGCTCGCGGCGCGGCACGAACTTGTGTCGCTTCCGTACATGAACGGTCGCCGTGAGGGGATGCGGCTTGTCGGGGACTACGTGTTCACCGAGCATGACGCGCTCGCAAAAGACGATCTGCCCGACAGCATCGGTCACACCGGATGGGCGCTTGACACGCACGATCCGCTGGGCGTTGACAATCCGAAGGGGAACGGGTCTTGGCGGCTGAAGAGCCCGGAGGTTCCGCGTCCTGTCGGCATCCCGTACCGCATACTGTATTCGACGAACGTTCCGAACCTCTTCATGGCGGGGCGCAACATCTCCGCCTCGCACGTCGGGCTTGGCACGTTGCGCGTCTGTGCGACGTGCGCGGTGATGGGTCAGGCGGTCGGCACGGCGGCTGCCGGATGTCTGCGGCACGGGGTGTCGCCGCGCGAGTACGGACGGCGGTACTTGGAAGAGCTGCGCCGGACGCTTCACCGCGACGATCAGTTCGTTCCAGGGTTTGACGGACGCGATCCTGCCAACCTTGCGGCAGACGCGACGGTGGCTGCGACGAGTGAAATGGAAGGGCACGTGGCCGCAAAAGTGGTTGACGGGGCGTTGCGTACGCTTCCGCCGGACGGAGGCGATGTGAAGGGCATCATCGAGGATACGGGTTTCGGTTATGTGAAACACGCCCCGGATGGCGAGCCGAAAGGCTGGGTCTCCGATCCGCGATGCGCTCTGCCGCAGTCCGTCACGGTAGCCTTGCCGGAGAAAAGGACGGCGTCTGAGATCAGGATCGTGTTCGACTCGAACTTCTACCTGCCGAAGATCTGGGTGCATCATGAGATGCCAGTTACGCTGGCGAAGTCGTACAAGGTCGAGGCGACGGCGGATGGCGTCCATTGGGATGGGATCGCCGATGTCCGGCAGAACGTCCGCAGACTCGCCGTGCATCGTTTCCCGTCGCGGGAGGTGAAGGCGGTGCGCGTAACCGTCCGTGAGACATTCGGCGATGCGTCGGCGCGCATTTTCGAGATCGGGATGTGGAATGTCTCGGAACCATGAAAACAGAGGGGGCTGGCTCTTTGCTCGGCACACTTGATCCGCGCGGGGCGGTGTTCCAGTGGGACGGTGCCTCGATCTCGTTCGTCTCGACCCATGCGCGTCTCTCCGATGCGGCGCGATGACGCGTGGGGAGGGCTGCAGCTTCGCCAGTATGTCGGGGATGTTGGATTTGTCTAAGGATGTGAATGCGACTTGTCCTCTGGAGCTTCAGCGGCGGCGGAAGCACTTCTTGCCGAGGTGGTTAGGATGGGGGGCTGGGGCGAGTTCGCGCCAATGAAGCCGGAAGGTGGGGACAATGCCGAGGACGGGGTGGTCCAAGGCGTGAGCGGAGGGGTGGTGCGATGATGCGCAGGGCGGATTACAACTTGGCGAGGATGTCGGGGATGTTGGATTTGTCGAGGGATGAGAAGGCAAAGCACTTCTTGCCGAGGTGGTTGAGGGATGCGCGCGGACGCTTGGGCGCCCTACTGGTTTGCCTTCGGCAAATCTTCCCTCCGAAACGCAAGCGTTTCTGCGGCGCATTTACGTGAATGAGAGTCGTTTTGTCGATGATGAGGAAGCGGTCGTGGAACTTGGTCGATACCTTGACCGTGAGCGAGTTGGCGTACTGCGCGTTGAACTTCGCCACATCGACGGCATGAAGCAGCTTGTTACGAGAATTCTTCACCGCAAGCACCGCTACGCCCTGCCTTTTCTGTGCGATGAGCGGCAGAACGCAGTCGGCGAAGTACGGGTCGATGATGATCAGTTCCGTCTTCGCCATGCGCACGAATTTCTTCATCTGCTCGAACGCATCGTATATCTGCCCGTCGTAGAACACTTTCTGCGGCGGGAACTTCTTGTCCTGCATCGCATCGAGTATCAGCTTGAAGCGCTCCTCGTTGCGGGCTTGCGCATCTTCCTGTTTCAGTTGGCGGCGTTCTGTTGCCTCGATGCGGGACAGCAAGGGCGCAAGCGTGGCAAGCGCGCGGCGCATGGCGTTGAACGCCCGCATTACTTGTATGTTGGCTGCAATTGCTCTTGGCGAACGAAGAACGCTGCTCAACATGGCAATGCCATTTTCCGTAAATGCATAAGGGAGGTATTTTATGTTGCTGCCTCGTCCGCCGTTCAAGGTGCCAATTTGGCATCTTGAACAGTCCTCACGGCTCAACTGAAACATGAAGTCATGCGGGAAACGTTCAATGTTGCGTTTTACTTGTCGATTAAGTTGTCCGACTTCAACCCCGTATAGTTCCGCAAGGTCGCGGTCAAGCATAACTTGGACATCGCGAATGGTTATTATCCGCGAGCGTATGACATCGACATTTATCGGTTCGGTAATAGTCAGATCATTCATTGTCCTTCTCCCTGCAACGGCGCGTATTATACCATTTCGCCGCCTGCATTGACAGGCGGCAAACATAGTCGCCACAACTTCAAGCACTTTCCATTTCAGTCTTTCGGCATTGCGCCGGAGGGCTTTTTTTTTTTGCCGCCGGACCGTTTGGTCCGGCGGCTTTTTTCATTTCACTTTCCCGTGGCCGGGTGGCTGCGGGAGTTAAAGAAAAACCCAAAAAGGAGCCACATATGGCCAACAGAAATACGAATCCCGGCATCGGCGAAACCACCGATTCCGAAGTTATGCACAACCCCCAGCCCCCGCGCGC
>SUVZ01000361.1 GCA_015061765.1 Lentisphaerota bacterium | reverse complement strand
TGCGTTTCCCAGACCGGGACCAGGCGCGTTGATTTCCGGAAATCAACGCGCCTGGTCCCGGTCTGGGAAACGCAGCCGTCCGACTCCATGGCCGCCTGGAAATAGCGCGACTGTGTAGGACCGTTCGCCCCACCCGTCGGATCCGAACCGTTGAATTCGATATTTTCAAAGGATATATCCGTGACAAAACATCCTTTGGACGGCTCTCCACGGAAATCTGCGAGGCGGGACAACTTCGAAAGGCTCGTAATCGCGACAACCTTGTCCACCCTCTCTCCAGAACGTGGAATGTACTTCACCTTGCCATCCTTCACATCATAGAACCATTCGCCGGGCGCATCAAAACCTGCCCTGACGTTCTCAAAATAGAAGAGTGAATCTTTCGTCCATTTGCACCATCCGCCGCCGTTGCCTATACCCTCAACGACCGTCGTCATCGTCTTCGCATCGACCGATTTGATTGTTCTGCGCGCTTCGCTCCAGTAGCAGATGGAGAACTGCTGCGCCATCGCGAGCTCCTCAGGGGACATCGCCGCCAAAGCCGCGATCTCCGCCTTGTTGGTGAAAACAGCTTCGCGGCGGTCGAGAGCCCTTCCTGCCGCATCTTTGAACGGGGTCACCTTAGCCGATGCACAGCTCAAAAAACCCTTGTTCGGAATCCGGGCGCGCTGAGCGCGTCTGCCGTTGATCCACAACTGTTCGAAGTGAATAGGTTTTCCGTCTGCTCCTTTCGGAATATCAGCCGCCCACACGCCGTCCTTTCCAACCTTCCAGGGTCCGATCCTACCGGCACCCGTGAATACCGCTCCCTTCTCTCCGATCCACCTAACCGGAGCATCCGGCGTTCCAGAATCCTCCGGTCTGAAAACAAGCGTCTCGTCCAGCACATACCATCCCCTCTTGACGCGCACCGTCCATCGAGACGCATCGCCTTTCGCCTTTGCCGCACGGATCGTCTCTATGGCGGCATGGGGTGTCATGCCTTTCGGAGAAACCGTCAATGTACGGTTCGCAACCTTCGCAACTGCGCCTTTCGCCGCCTTAGCGCCAAGGAAGAGCTCCAACGCGCGAACGCGGACACCCTCAGCCGTTCCGACGGAAATTTTGTTGACTTTATCTTTCAGCGCACTGACCGGAAAATAAAGCCGGCAAGCGAGCGTCGGCACAAGATGGGGATTACGCGGACTCAACCAGCCCTTTATGTCGGCAGGCATCCTCTTCACCGCCTTTATTCCGTTGAGCCTGACCGTTTCCGGCAGCGAAGGATCGACTTTGCCGTCAAATGCAATCTGCAGATAAACCTCGCTCGGCTCACCGACCTTCCCGATTTTCAGATCAAAAACGGCTTTCTTGTCGAGTTTGACCGGAAGCTTGTTGGGAGACGTCATTCCCGCAGGCACCGAATCGCTGTATGTGAAAGGATACGAACGGGCCTCAGCGCGCACAGCCGCTTCACCGGGAATTCCGTCCTTCTGGACAAACCTCATGCTCTGGTCACCCGGATTGTAGCGAAAGAAGTTGAACCCGTAGAAATCACGCACTCCTTCAGCGTACATGCGCTCGAAGAAACCGGCACACTGGGCGCGATTGGCACCGCGGAGGCGGAAATCGTACGGATCGAGCATGATGCCGGATCTGTCGAAACTAACTATGAACTTAACCATCGGATTAGCCGCCGAAAGCGCGGTACGGAACTCCTCGCACTCCAGTCCAGAATCGTTCGTGTTGAAGAACGCACCTGACACGACCCAGTCGACAAGACCCTCCTTCGCCCAGGCGACTGCATCCGTTCCGAGATTCTTCGCCATCGCCATACGTGACGCCACCCGAACGCCGAGAAGAATCTTTTTGCCGCGCTTCGCGGAAAACTCGTCGACAAGCTTGCGCATCTCGCGCATATACATGGTCAGGTATTTTGCGCCGTCCCCGCGCTTTTCGATCTCGGGAGATAAGTGATGCGGGAAGCGCTGCCAGTCGCATTCGAATCCGTCCACATCCCACCGTCCGAGCATTTCGCGGGCAAGGGCGAGTGCGCGGTCGCGTACGGCCTTGTGCTGAAAGTCGAGTGCCGCAGGCTCCCACGGATATCCGCCTTTCTTGTCAAAACCGGGAACGCGCCTGTATTCCGGATGCTTGAGCCAGAATGTGGAGGTATTGCTTGTCGAGCGCCCCCCAATGCTGTGGATATCGTTCATGCGCTGGCTCAGCCAGGGGGAAATTCCCTTCTGCCGCGAACGGTCAATCCATATCTGCACATAGTCGACACCTCTCTCCATGAGGAGTTTCGTGTTTGTCACCTGTGGTTTCGACGGGGTTTCCAGTTCCGGATCGGTACGGTAGCAGGTATCCCACACCTTCGAATCGTAATAGGCGGTATGCGCGTTCGGATTGATGAAAAAGTGGGTGTTCTTGCCGATGTTCACCAGATCGAAATACTCTTTCGCCCCTTCCTCCGTCATTTTCTCGGCAGGCATTCTGGCCTGGAACTCGGTAGTATCCTGATTCAGGATCAGCATCCCGCGCTCAAGGTCAGCCAAGACGCCGAGCATCATCAGTGAAACGGTGGACAATAAAATTTTCTTCATTTTCTTTTCTCTTGAAATTGTCATTTCACGACCTTCGGACCAAGGAAGAGTTCCACTGCACGAATGCAAACGCCTTTAGCGGGCATAACGGCAATTTTGTTAACCTTGTCCTTCACGGCGCCTATCGGGAAATAGAACCGGCATGCAAGCCGCGGCGCGATCTTGGCGTTGCGCGGACGCAGCCAGCCCTTTACGTCAACCGGGATCCTCTTGATCGCCTTTATCCCGTTGAGGCTTACTGAATCAAGAACGGAAGATTCGACTTTCTTGTCGAAGGCCATCTGCAGGTGAACCTCGCTCGGTTCTCCCGCCTTTCCGATTTTTATGGGGAAGTTGACGCCGTCGCTCAGATCCATCGGAAGCGCATGGGGATACTTCATCCCTGCCGGAAGAGAGTCGCAGAACGTAAGCGGATATGCGCGGGCTTCCGCGCGAAGCTCCCTTTCGTTCGGGATACCGTCCTTCTGCAGGAACTTCATGCTCTGATCGCCGGGATTGTAGCGGAAGAAGTTGAACCCGTAGAAATCGCGGACGCCCTCGGCGTACATGCGTTCAAAGAAGCCGGCGCATTGGGCGCGATTGGCGCCGTAAAGACCGTAGTCGCGCGGATCGAGCATAACGCCCGCCCTGTCGAAGCTCACAATGAATTTCACCTTGGGATTCGCCTTCAAAAGAGCAGCCCGGAATTCCTCGCACTCCTGGCCGTAGTCGTTCGTCGTGAAGAACGCGCCCGATATAACCCAGTCGACCAGCCCCTCCTTCGCCCATGCGACCGCATCCATTCCAAGACCTTTTGCCGCCGCCATGCGCGAACAGACACGCGCGCCAAGAAGAATTTTCCTGCCGCGCTTCTTGGAGATTTCATCCACGATTTTGCGCATCTCGCGCATATACATGGTCAGATATTTCGCACCGTCCCCGCGCTTCTCGATTTCTGGAGAAAGATGATGGCGAAAACGCTGCCAGTCGCATTCGAACCCGTCCACATCCCACCGCTCGAGCATTTCGCGTGCTAGGGCGAGGGTATGGTCCCGGACGGCCTTGTGCTGGAAATCATACGCCGCCGGCTCCCACGGATAATCACCTTTCCTGTCAAAACCGGGGACACGCCTGTATTCAGGATGTTTGAGCCAGAAGGATGAAGTGCTGCATGTCTTCAGGGCTCCAATGTTGTGGACGTCATTCATCCGCTGGCTCAGCCAGGGGGAGATGCCCTTTTGCCGTGAACGGTCGATCCATATCCGCACATAGTCGACACCTCTTTCCATAAGCAGCTTGGTATTCGTAACCTGAGGGATCGACGGAGTTTCCAGATTCGGATCTGTGCGGTAACAGGTATCCCACACCTTCGAGTCGTAATAGGCGCAATGTGCATTTGGACAGATAAAGAAGTGCGTATTCCTGCCGATGTTCACCAGATCGAAATACTCCTTTGCACCTTCCTCTGTCATCTTCTCAGCCGGCATCCTCGCCTGAAACTCGGTCGGATCCTGGTTTAAAACAAGCATCCCTCGTTCAAGATCGGCCCAGGCGCAAATCATCGTCAGCACAACGGCCGATGACAGCATTTTCTTCATTTTCATCCTCCTTTTATTTTGTTGTGTCAAATTCCTCAAAACATTCCGCGCGCGGCCTTATCTGATTGAGATCGATAACCCCGGGGCAAGTATCACATCTGAATAACGGACTGTGCCGTTCTTTGGCGCGCTGTATACTTCGGTAAAGAACATTTCCGTATCACTGTCGTTGATGCCTTTGAAATGCGAACCTGCGGCAACGACGATTTCGCCGGCAAAACCAGGGACCGACTCCCCGATCTTCAAAAC
>SUVZ01000360.1 GCA_015061765.1 Lentisphaerota bacterium | reverse complement strand
CTCTGCTGGTGACGGCTATCGGTTGAACTGGACGGATTCTTCGGTATTGTATGCCAATGTAACCGTTAAAAACAATCTTTTGATTGATGGTGAGTATTGCGGTGGTCTTACGAACAATGGATACACTGTTCTGAGCGGAAACGATTCCGGTCCGGCCATTGTCACCATTACTAACAACGTGAAATGGATACGTCCGCGTCGTAACGCCATCCGATTCCAAAAACGCGGTGGCACAATCGTCGTCTCGGAAAAAACACCTCGCGACATCGATTGGGCTAATCCTGTCTATTCAGTAGGTCAAATATCTACGGCGGTTGGTGAAGCTTGGCCCAACATGCTGGGCACATTCGGCTTTGGCACAGGTATCATCGTTGAGTCGGACGTGACAGCGGATAACGGCATACTTGACATCTTCAGGCTCCTGCCGAACGGCTCGGCGTCATTGTCTTATGTTACAAACCAGAACGCCTCGGTCGCCGCTCGAATCCTCTTCGAGGGCGGTGAGATATGGTCTCTGGCGGAAGGTGATACCAGGTTCCAGGTCGCTGACGGTGCGAAAATCATTCTCCAAAGTGTTGCCGGAACCCCCATTATTTTTCGGAGCAGCGTTTACGATTACAAACTATTTTCTGGTGCCGGAACACTCAAAACAGCCGGCGATGGCGATTTCGTACTTTTGCAGCACTCGTATGCTCCCGCCAAGACGGTGATGCTTGGCGCAGACGAAGGCGGTCGCATCGTCTGGGGCAATGCGGGCAACTTCAAACTTGGAGGAAGAATGTGCCTGAAACTGACATCCGACGATGTCCTTCCGCATGGAGAAGGGAAAGGCAAGGTGATGATTGCCGTCGGCGAGTATTCTGGAACGGGCACGAGCGAAGCCGCGCCGCTTGTGATTGACCTTAACGGCACGGCGAACACGGTGAACGGCATCGGCATCGGAGGAAACACTTACTACAGCAAGTGGCATGTCATTACGAACTCGTCTGAAACCGTCGCCACGTTGGGTCTGGACGTTTACACAGACAAGAACCTGCACGAAATCATGACCACCAACCTTGCGGCGAACGCCGCCACAAGCATCAAACTCAAAAAGATCGGCGCCGGGAAATTGTCCATTGGGGATGCCAAGGCGACCAACATTCTTGAGCGTGTCGCTGGAACGGAAGTTACGGACGGCGTTCTCTGGTTCGCAGTGGACTATGCGCTTACGCGCCCGCTTTCAGTTACCGGCAATGGTTCGATACAGGTGAATGAGAATGTGCAAGGTAATGCCAGGACGCTCAACCTCTCAGCCATTGCCGATGCCGACCTCTCCATAGGCGGCCTTACGGTCGATACCGCCTACTACTATGGCAAGATTCCCACCATCACGAAGTTCCGCCCGTCGGCGAACGGCAAGCTGTATCTGACGAATGTCGCCGGCGAATTGCCCGCGAAATACACCGTTCCGATTAATCTTACGACTGTCGTCGATGCGGAGAATTTCGCGACGTGGAAGGTATATGTGAATGGTGAGGAGGCGGTCGGATACATTCCTGTATATGAGAACGGTGTGCTCAAGGCCGATCTTAAGACAGGCCTGACCATCAGCATTCGGTAGGATGAAAACGTGCAAATGTTGAAATGAGTTGGAGTTTAGCACCCAGTCTGCGTTTGGCGCGGGAATGTAAATGGGGATAACCAGTTTTTCTTGAGCCGTGTAGAAGTGTAGAATGTGTAGAAAACTGTTATCTCTCATTTTTTGTTTTTAGTGGTTAATAAAACAGAGAAGTTATAGGCAAGAGTTCGGGAAATGAAAATTTTGTATTCTGATTTATCAGTTCGGCTCGCGAGGATGTTCGTCCTACCGTGTGCGGTGGCGGCAACATTCACTACAGCTTTTGCCGACGTCAAATATGACATCCCGATGATGGATGTAAGCCGCGAGGCGGGGCCTCACGGGACGCGCATCGGAGACGTGTGTCTTGCCGGCAAGAAGTATTGGGCATCGCTTTGCGTCAAAACGCCGAGCCGCGTCACGATTCCGCTTGGCGGCGGTGCCGTTTCGCTTCAAGCCGTTTGCGGCGTCGACTGCCGCAATGAGGTGGCTCAACCTGCGACATTTCGCATTGTCACTCCGGACGGCAGAGTGTTGTGGGAGAGGTCCGGTATCAAGAAGGGCGTGAAGCTTGACGCGAAGGTGGAACTGACGGGACTTGAGTCCGTCGTCCTTGAGGTGTCCGGTGCAGACGGCATCATGGCCGGATGGGCGTTTGGGACCCACTTCGAGTTTGCCGACGGCAAGTATCCGCCAAACGATATCAGGATGCACACGCCTCAGCTCGGCATTCTGACGCCGCCGGAAAGCGAAAAGCCGCGTATCAACGGGCCAGTCGTGTACGGTGTAAGGCCCGGCCATCCGATCATCTACCGCGTGCCCGTCACCGGTCTGCGGCCGATGAAGATTTCCATCGCCGCAAAGAATGCAAAGTGCGCAAAGAACCGTAGCGAATGTCTTTGCGTCCTTTGTGGTAGAAAAATAACCTTCAACCCGGCTACGCAGGTTCTCACAGGTTCCATTGACGAGCCCGGCAATTACCCGCTTACGATCGTCGCGGAAAACGCGAAGGGCAAATCCGAGAAAACGCTGACCATCAAAGTCGGGGAAAAGATTTCGCTTACGCCGGCAATGGGCTGGAACAGCTGGAACTGCTTCTCCTGGAACGTGACGGCAGCCGATGTCCGCAAGGCGGCAGATGCGTTCGAGAAGACAGGACTTGCCGATCACGGCTGGTCATACGTCAACATCGATGACTTTTGGCAGAATAAGCCTAAGTCGTGGATGAAGGATCTTCACGGTCCAGTGCGCGACGGGAACGGAAAGATCAACACGAACAAGCGTTTCCCGGACATGAAGGGTTTGGTCGACTACCTTCACTCAAAGGGGTTCAAGGCCGGAATCTATTCGTCCCCCGGGCCGAAGACGTGCGGAGGGTGCGAAGGAAGCTGGCAGCACGAGGCGCAGGATGCAGCGGCTTATGCCGAATGGGGCTTTGACTATCTGAAGCACGACTGGTGCAGCTATGGCGACGTTGCCACCGGTGAAGGCATTGAACGCGCGATGCGGCCTTATCGCATCATGGGCGAGGCACTCAAGGCGCAGAATCGTGATATCGTGTTTTCGCTCTGCCAATATGGGAAGGAAAACGTGGGCAGTTGGGGTGTGAAGGTCGGCGGGCAGAGCTGGCGCACGACCGGTGACGTGTTCGATCGATGGTCGTCCATCGCCAACGCGATAAAGGTGCTTAAGACGCAGTGGCGTTATGCCGAGCCGGGCGGATGGAACGACCCCGACATGCTCTGCATCGGGAAGATGTGCTGGAACGAGTTCAAAGGCAGCCGTCTCGCGCCGAACGAGCAGTATACGCACATTTCGCTCTGGGCGCTTGCCGCCGCGCCGCTTATGATCGGCTGTGACATGACGAAGCTTGACGATTTCACTCTCTCGCTTCTCAGGAATGACGAGGTGATTGCGATCGATCAGGATCCGCTCGGAAAGGCGGCGGCGTGTATCGTAGACAAAGGAAGCTATGATATCTGGGCGCGTCCGCTTGCGGACGGCTCCATCGCGGCAGGACTTCTGAACTATGGGTTGAAAGAACGTGAGATCGCTTTTGATATGCAGGCGGCCGGAATGGAAGGCGAGTGGACCGTTCGCGACTGCTGGCGGCAGAAAAACGAGGGAACGGCGAAGGGCGTCTACAAGACGCGCGTCTATGGACATGCGACGCATCTCGTCCGCTTTATCCCCGCGAGGGGCGCGAAACTGCGCGTTCGTGACATTCGCGAAGGAAGATGAAAATGCGTAAATGTTGTAGAAAGTTCGAGTCTCCAGTTCGAGTTCGAGATGGGGATTGGAAATGGATACTGGCAGGATTGGCAATCCTGGCAACATTCAATACGCCGCTTGCCGCCGCAGCACCCGCTGCATTGCCGTTCGAGAAGGATGCAGGTGAAAGTTCAATGCGTCCCGATCCTGTCGGGGCGGGAGTTGTCGAGATAGCGGCGCCAAGGCAGCGCGGCGGAGCCGTCATCGAGGCCGCTGATTTCGGCTTTTCGGCGACGAACAGTGACAACGGCGCGGCAATCGCCTCTGCCGTCCGCGAGGCGAAGCGGATCGGGGCGGCAAAGGTGCTTCTTGCTCCTGGCGTTTACAGGTGTTTCGGCGATCCTGTCGTGATTGACGGACTCGAAGATTTTGAACTTGACGGGTCTGGCGCCGAACTCGTTTTCTGTCGTCCGCCGCGCTATCCGATCGAGCCATCCTGGGATCATGACGGCTCGGGCGCGAATTTCGTCGTCCGCAATTGCCGCAGGGTGCGCATCGGCAACATGACATGCGATTGGGACTGGCGCACGATGCCGCTTGCCTC
>SUVZ01000359.1 GCA_015061765.1 Lentisphaerota bacterium | reverse complement strand
TGTTTCCAGTGCCCACGCATGCGTGGGACAGCAAGGAATTAGGGCTGCGCCTTTTGACTACAGCCGGAAAACCAACGAAAGGTGCGAGTCCGGCCACCGCCGTTACACCTCCCAAGAAACTGCGTCTACTTGTTTTCATACTATTGCTCGACTCCTGATGGATTCTTTTTGAAAATCGGAATTTCGCTGTTTTTCGAGAGTGGCTTGAGGGGCAAAACCGTAATGTCCGCCCATCCTATCCCTCAAAAACGGCAAATGCCGACACTATACACTATCCCACGGCAAATTGCAAAAAGAAAATGCAGGATCCCCATGGCTATAAAGGTGATGCTACGGCTATTTGCGACGCTGGGGAATGAAGACTTCGAATTCGTCAGAGTCGGGCGAGCGGCGGCAGGCATGGGCATAGTCCACGAGCGTATGGGTCCGGCCGCTTCCGTCCTTCCCGGCGAACATGGCAAACGCCTTTCCGCCGTCCGGCTGACGTTCGAACCGGATATCCTCCGGAAGTTCTTCGCCGAGGCACCCGCCGAATCCCGTATCGCGGACAAGAACCAGAGGTCCGTACAAATATTCCGCATAACGCCTCCCGTCGATGTCGCATGCTTTGCGGACAAATTCCATCTTGAGTTCGAGACGTATCGCCATCTCCCCCGACGCCGGTATTCCGATCTTCAGAAACCCGTTCTCCGCCGGAGCCGAAACCGAGTGTCCATCCACGGAAAGACTCCACTCCCGGCACCATCCAGGAACGGGAAGCCGGACTGTCCGAGCCGATTTCGCGCTTGTGCGGAAATCCACGATCCCGTTGCGTGGATATTCCGTATCGACTTTCATCTCGAATCGGCCGTCTGAGCTCCGGTATGAAAGCGGCGCATAGACCAGTGGCGTAACTTGCCGGCCGTCGTCCGCAATGACAAGCTCCGGAAGATGCGCCATGATAGCAAATCCGCGATAGCGGCAGCATTGGTAGATGGCATTCTTCCTGAACGCCTTGCGGCCGATATTGCCCTGATAGTAGGCGAAATCGGATCCGTCGTCCGCTACAGACCCGAGAATGTGGTTGTAGAGCGTGCGGTCCATCTCATGGGTACAGCGCACATCTCCGGACATATCAAAAACCTCGCTAGTGAAGCGAATCCAACCGCATTGTACGCAGTTTTCGTTCGGTCTCATTTCTACAGGAAGGATGTCGGGAACGTTCCCGCCAGGGAGGAAGCGTTCCCTGTTTGTCGCAGATCCGGTGTTCCGCATCTGTGTGGCGGAGATGGAATCCCAGTATTTCCGGCAGGACGATCCGCACCGTGCGTCACCTTTCGCCTGGGCGAACGAGAGAACGCCGCGCCATGCATTTATCATCTCGATGCCTTTCTGAGACTGGAGCTTCAGGCAGTCGGGATTGGAGATAAGGTTCATTTTCGTGCGCTCCAGCCCATCAAGCATCCTCCGCACGAAGTCGGAGTACTTTGCATTACCCGTCACGGATTCCGCAAGCATGAACGCATAGAAGGCTGTCAAATTCTGCGAGCCTACATTCCCGACGAGAGTTCTGTCCACGAGACGTTCCGGCGACATGGCGCCAAGCGTAGCCAACAGCCAGTCCGCCGCACGGCATCCGAGTTCAAGCGCCTTGCGGTCCTGCGTCGCCTGCGCAAACCGCATCAGACCGTATACGGCATGCGCCTGGTTCCACAGCGAAAAGCGGTAGAGCCTGTTCGTGTACGGTTCGCCGCCGATATAGCCGTCCGCAGACATGGCCCGCCCCGCCGCCTCGACCACGATCCTTCCGTTGCGGGCGGCTTGTTCGCAGCGGTCCAGTTGCCAGTATGTGGCGCAGAGGTCGAGATAGTGTCCGCAGAACTCCTGCCGGGCATTGGCGACGCCATTCTCCTGGTCGCCTACAGATGCGAAGCCGAGAACATGCTCATCCGGGTCGATCTGTCCGAGGAATGCGGTCTTGCCCCCTTCACGGAAACGGAGCAAGGGACCCTCACCGAGCGTGACCTGCCCCGAAACCATCCAGCCTGACAGAACGGCCGCAAGGCACAGGACCACACGCATCTTGACGTTTTTCATCCAATTCCCTCCGACAGGCGACCAACCCCTTTACGGTTTGAGGTTGAAGTACTTGCGGACCGTTTCAGCCGAAAGTTTCGGACGGCGCAAACGGTCGAATACGCCCGCGACCGATCCTCCGAAAAATGCCGAAACGGCAACTCCTCCGAAACGTTCGCGCGTACGCCCGTCGTTCATCTGCCAGATGGAGAAGCCGACGACGTCAGGATTGGCCCACAGCGTCTCGAAGATGTCAGTCAGGTACTCGTTCTGGAACTCTTCGGTGTTCGGGGAGGCGTACTCTCCGCGTCTGCCGAACTCGCCGCCGCAGCCGGACTCCGAGACCATGATCGGCTTGTCGGGATAGCGTTCGCGGAACTTTCTGACGATATCGTTGAACGTTCCGGATACGTTCTTCCGGAACTCCGCTTCTGTTCCCGGCTGCATCGGGATTGTCCCGGGATAGGTATTGAACGCGATTATGTCGGTGTTTGTGTTGCAGATGTCCTTCCCCGTGATGTTGCAGGCGAAGGTCACGAGGCGCCCGGTGTCTTCCGCCCTGATCGTCTCGATCAGCCTGTCCACGAGAACCTTGCATTCGGGCTTCTGGCTTGCGCACTCGTTGAGGAAACCGTATATGACGACAGAAGGATGGTTGAAGCTGGCGCGGACCATTTCGCGCGTCTGGTGCACCTGCATCTCGCAGAACTCTTCGTCGGTAAGTTCGTTCGGCTTGAAGTTCCTGTTTGTGTAGTCCTGTCCGTTGCCCCACCCGAGCGACTCCTCCCAGACCATGACGCCGTTTTCATCGCAGAGGTCGAGAAACCTCTCGCACTGCTGGTAGTGCGCCCCGCGGATGAAGTTGCCTCCGAGCGCCTTGAGCCGCTGTATGTCCTGCAGCATCATGGCCTCACCGGTTGCGGCGCCGTTGAGCCAGTCGGATTCGTGGCGGTTGAAGCCCTTGAGGAATATCTCCTTGCCGTTGAGATAGATCTTGCGGTTCCGCGCCTCGATCTGGCGTATGCCGAAACGCACCTTGCGCCCTGCGACTTCAATCGTAGTGAGATTGGGTTCTTCAGGGCTCCAGCACTTGAAGTCTGGCACCGTCATCGTCTTCTTCTCGCCGCCCTCAACCTGTACCTCAATCTTGCCTGTGCGGTAGTCGAGCGTGCGCACGAACACCTTGGGTTCGCGCTCGACGAGTTTCACGCCGTGGTAGAAGCCTCCGTAGAGGTAGAAGTCATAGTACGGTCTGGCCATCTTGACCTGAGGCCACGCGAGCGTGTTGTCCACCGCCGCGAATATGGTGTGTTCGCCGGCGGAGAGATGACCGACCGGGATCTCAAGTCTCGCATACGGATAGGGATGGACTCCAAGGCTTTTTCCGTCGATCTCGAACTTGGCGCGCACGCCCATCCCGTCGACGACGAGAACCGCGTCCTTCATCGGCGCGGCAAGCGTGAACGTGCGGCGGTAGAGACCCGTGCCCCGCTTCATGTACCACTTCGGCATCATATCGTAGCATGCGGGAACAGGAATCGTGTCCACCGCCGGGAAGTCTGCGCCGGACGCGGACTCCAGCATTTTCCCCTCTTCGAAACGGAAGCTCCAGCTTCCGTCAAGGCTCACGTCCGCGAACGCAGCGAGCGCCACCGCCGCAAATAATGCGCAAAAGATACTTTTCATGTCATTCCTTGCCTTTCTTGAAAAAAGATATTTTACCACAGTCAAAGTCCACCGTCACCTTCGTTCCGTCGGAAAAGCTCGTTTCGTAATCGTTCAGCGGCAGGGGTGAGGGGCCTGTAGCGGCTGGGCGCTTCAATATCCCGCCCCCTATCGTGCTTTTCAATCCCGGTGCAGAATGAACCATGCCGTTTCGCCTGCAGTCAAATCAAGGGTGAAGGCACCGTTTTCGACATGCTCCATCCGCCCCGACCTGACATTCTCGACTTTGCAACGGAACGGAAGCCGGAAACTCCATTTCCCTGTGCGAAGAGCGTGCACGGAAACGAAAGATCCGTTCATGTCCACCTGCACACCATCCTTTTCGACAGGCACATACGCACCCGACCCTGCGGCCAGCTTTCTGAAATACGACGGCGTAAGCCCCGCCGGTTCGCAAACGTACACACGAACGCAATCTTCTCCGTCCAGCCTGGCAAGCGCGGGAGCTCCATCCTTGGAATACCTTGCCAGAACCTTTACGCCGGGAGCCTCCTTCACGGTGCAGCGAGGGCCTTTCGGAACAGACAGCGGCCCTTCAGGGAAATGACGCCTCGCCTCGCCTTCCATCATCGGGCGGCAATCCTCAGCGGAACATTCCGCAGGAATGATGGAATGCGAAAGTTTCTTCTCTGTAAAATCGACATCAAAC
>SUVZ01000358.1 GCA_015061765.1 Lentisphaerota bacterium | reverse complement strand
AGTTTCTTTCAGGTGTCGCTTTCGCGGTTGTTTCGTGCGCGTACGCGGGAACGGATTATCCATTCCGTGCGGCGGAAATGACGAATGTGTCCGTGCGCTCGGGATTTTGGCTGCCGCGCATTGAAACAAACCGTATTGTTACGATAAAATCGGATTTCAAGCGGAGCGAAGAGACGGGGCGCATTCACAATTTCGAGGCGGCGGGACGGCGCGAAGGAAAGGGTTTCAAAGGTATTCCCTACGACGATTCTGACGTTTTTAAAATTATCGAGGGCGCGTCATATGTTTTGGCGACTCATCCCGATTCTGAATTGGATTGCTATCTTGACGATCTGATTTCTAAAATCGCCAAGGCGCAGGAGCCCGACGGATATCTCTACACGGCGCGGACGCTCGGGCATAATTCCGGGACGAACGCGAACGGCAGCGTGAATTACGGCCTGATGGGCCCGACCAGATGGAGCGCTCTCGTCTGTAGTCACGAGCTTTACAATATCGGCCACATGTACGAGGCGGCTGTCGCGCATTACCGGGCGACGGGCAAGCGTTCGCTTCTTGATGTTGCCGTCCGCAGCGCTAATCTAGTCGAGCGCACATTCGGATTCGCATCAACGCAGCTTAAGGATCCTTCCGGCCACGAGGAGATTGAGCTTGCGCTCTGTTCGCTCTATCGCGCGACGGGTGAAAAGCGTTACCTTAATCTCGCGAAGACGTTTCTCGATTTGAGAGGGCGCGGCGATTTGCGCTCTGAAACATGGGGCGTTCCCGTTCAGGATCATCTGCCCGTGACGGAGCAGCGCGAGGCTGTCGGCCATGCCGTGCGTGCCGGGTATCTCTACTGCGGCATGGCTGACGTCGCCGCGCTTACGGGCGATAAGTCGTACATTAAGGCGATCAATGCGCTTTGGGAGAATGTCGTATCAAAGAAACTGCATTTGAACGGCGGTATCGGAGCGCGCAAGCGCGTTGAGTACGCCGATAAAAAACGTGGAGTTTCATACGAGGCCTTCGGAGACAATTACGATCTCCCGAACGAGGAGGCGTATCTGGAGACGTGCGCGGCGATCGCGAATGCACTCTGGAATCAGCGTATGTTTCTGATGAGCGGGGATGCGAAGTATATCGATGTTTTAGAGCGTGTCATCTACAATGGATTTTTGAGCGGAATTTCACTTAAGGGCGATGAATTTTTCTATCCCAATCCGCTCGCATCGAAGGGCGGTTACAAACGCTCGAAATGGTTCAGCACATCCTGCTGCCCCGTGAATATCGCGCGTTTTATTCCTCAGATTCCGCAGTTCGCGTATGCGACGAAGGATGATTCGGCGTATGTAAATCTCTTTATCGAAAGCGAAGCTAAATTGCGCCTGCGATCAGGTGAAATTAAACTCTCGCAGAAGACCGAATATCCGTGGGACGGCGCCGTTAAGATAACCGTCGACGATATAAAAACTGCCGACTCTAAACTCTCAACTCTAAACTCCAAACTACATATCCGTGTGCCCGGCTGGTGCGTCGGCAGGCCCGTGCCGAGCGATCTCTATGTGCAGACCGAGCCCGGCAGCATGAAAGACTTTACGGTAAAAGTCAACGGAGAGCCGTTTGATTTTACGCCTCGGAATGGTTATTGCCTGATCGACCGCGAATGGAAGAAGGGCGATACGGTTGAGGTGGTCATGAATATGCCGATTCGCCGCATTAAGGCTCATGATGCCGTTAAGCAGAATCGTGGCAGGCTCGCGGTGGAGTGCGGCCCTGTTGTCTACTGCGCTGAAGGATTTGATAACGAGGGACGCGTTTTAAATAAGGCGATTGCTGCCGACGCCGTGTTTGCGCGTACGACTTGCGATATTCTCGGCAACCGCTATCCGGCGTTTTCAGTGTCGGCGAGCGTCGCTAACGGAGAAGATAAAGGCGCAAAGTGTGCGCTTAAATTAATTCCTTATTTCGCCTGGTGCCACCGCGCCCCCGGCAATGAGATGCAGACCTGGTTTCCAGTCTTACCGAGCTTTTGAGTGTCCTCAAGAGCAGAACAACCTGACAAACGATGATAAGGGTGGTTGTGGGTGCCGTGTGCATCGGGTCTTCAGTTCGCCCATTTTTTAAACAAGAAAGTGTGGTTCATTCTTATGATACCGTGAGAGACTTTCCCTTGAGCGGTCAACTGTCGCGTTTAATGGACGCCATGCGCTGAGCGATGGTGGCTTCATAGCCCCTGTCTGACGGAATGTAATACTGCTTGGGAACCCGCAGATAGCTCTGCTGGACCCAGGCATCCTGAAAGTCGTGGGGATATGCGTATCCCTGCGGCTTTTCCTTTCCGACGGCTTTTACGTGGACATTCTTCAGGTGTTCAGGAATGGGCTGGACCGATCCCGATTCGATGTCGGACATGGCCTCGTTTATCGCAAGGTATGAGCGATTCGACTTTGGGGCGGTGGCGAGATACGTTGTCGCCTGGGCGAGGGATATCCGGGCTTCGGGCATTCCTACGAACTCCACGGCCTGAAGGGCGTTAATGGCGATGGTGAGCCCCCGCGGGTCCGCATTGCCGATGTCTTCAGACGCAAGAATCACGAGGCGGCGTGCGATGAATCTGGGATCCTCCCCTGCCACAAGCATTTTTGCGAGCCAATATATTGCGGCATCGGGATCGGAGCCTCGCACGGACTTGATGAATGCCGAGATGGTGTCGTAATGACCGTCTTCCTTTTTGTCGTAATGTACAATGCGCTTCTGCACGCACTCGGATATCACTTCCGGCGTAAGGTGGATTATGCCGTCTTCGGAAGGGGGGGTGGACCTGAAGGCGATCTCAAGGGCGGTAAGGGCATGGCGAGCGTCGCCATCGCATATTTCTGCGAGAAAACGGCGCGCCTCCGGATCGAACTCGGAAGGGTATTCGCCGTAACCGCGCACCTTGTCGGAGCAGGCTCTGTCCAGCAGTTCCTCGACTGCCTCCGGCGCAAGAGGCTTCAGTTCGAAAACCAGCGAACGTGACGTAAGCGGGGTGTTGATGAACATGGACGGATTGTGGGTGGTGGCTCCTATAAGAACGACCGTACCGTCCTCGACGTAAGGAAGCAGAACGTCCTGCTGTGACTTGTTGAACCTGTGGATCTCGTCCACGAACAGAATCGTTCCCGGACCTCCAAGTTCATTTTTTGCGCGGTCGCACACCTTGCGTATCTCGGCGACGTTCGACACCACCCCGGAACAGCGCACGAAATTGCGGCTTGTTGCCTTTGCGATAACTTCGGCAAGAGTCGTCTTTCCGCATCCGGGAGGACCGTACAGAATCACATTCGTCAGCCTGTCCGCCTCGATGACGCGACGCAACAGCTTTCCGTCGCCGAGAATATGGCTTTGGCCGACGACCTCGTCAATAGTCCGGGGTCTCATGCGCGCCGCAAGCGGCTCTGTCTCTGTATAATTCACGTCGGCAATTATACCACAAAAAGTTTTCCACGAAATCCGCCTTATATGATACAATTAGAGGCGTTTGAACAAAGCGGAGACATATATGAAAAGAACTATCTTCTGCCTTACTGCGGTAGTCGCGGCATCGGTTTTGTTTGCTGCCGATGTGAACCGCAAACGCAATGTTATATTTTACCATTATGACTATCTGCCCGTGTTGTGGCCCAAATCGCTGCCGTATTCTCCTGATGCCATCGTCAAGGGGTTCCCGCACTCGAAAAGGGGGATGCACGGTCTGCCTGAAAGGTCTCTGAGCGGTTCCGTCAAGCCTGATACTTACGTGTATGTGCCTATGTCTAATTTCGCCGGACTCTCCGCTGTTGTGCCGTCTAACGAACCTCAGCTTCAGCAGCCGGTCGGCTCCTCGTGGCTGGGTGGCATAAAGAACGCCATGCCGGAGATTAACGCGCAGGGAAAGGCGAACGATCCCGTGTCCGCCATGTCGGCATGGGCGCGCAAGAACAAGAAAGAGTTCTTTGTGGGTCTTTGCGTGAACGATACGTTTCTTCAGTCTGGCTACTATCCGCCGAAACCGCCATCGGCCGAAAAAAAGAATTTTGACATATACAACTATCTGTTCAATCCGTTCAAAGCCCAGCATCTGAACTGTCTGATGGGTTCGCAGAGGGATACACCGCCGCTAAAGGGGCTTACCGGCAATCATCCGCGCTTTGCGAACTGGTGTCTGGTGGACTATCAGCAGCCGGAGGTCCGCGCAAAGTTCGTCGCTATCGCGAAGGAGATAATAGAGGGTTATGACATTGACGGCGTGATGATCGACTTCTGCCGTCAGCCGCGTCTTTTCCGCAGTGTTGCATGGGGCGCTTCCGCCAGCGCGGCGCAATGCCTGCTCATTACGGAAATGCTTGGTCAGATTTCCGCAGCGGCAAAGGCGAAGGGGTGTATTGTCGCCGTTCGCGTACCCAATTCCCTGCGGGCGTGCAAAGAGGCAGG
>SUVZ01000357.1 GCA_015061765.1 Lentisphaerota bacterium | reverse complement strand
GGGGGGGTATGATTTTGTGCAAATAACGATAGATTTCCCATTGACGGCGAAGCTGCTGTTATGATACCATAAGAGCCAATTAAAGAAAGGATTCTATCCTGCCTATGGGATAGCAATGTCAAATACACATTGATTTAATATAATTGGCATCCCTTTTGCAATATTTTGATTTTCCATCGTACCCGTACCACCATTTGCATTGAAGGAAACAGTATATGTTGATTTTATCCACTGCGCATAAAGCGTTGTTATTGAAGTTGACACTGTGGATGATGCCGTTATCTTTGTCCCGCCACTTGCCGCCGTGTACCAACCTTCGAATGTGTATCCGCTTCGAGTCGGGGTTGGCAGTGAATCATACGTTCCATTTATTGAATAAACCTTTGTTGTTGGCGATACCGCACCTCCATTGGCGTCAAAAGTCATTGTGACTGATTTTGCCCCTTGAACAGGACGAACGGACTGCCCGTAGTAGCGGCTGTTGCTGCCCGTGCCGCGGCCGCTCGAATAGAAGTAGAGGTACTGCGCGTAGCTGTCGTCGTAGTAGTCCGAGTACGGAACGGACGACAAGGAGTAGCCGCGCGAACCGGCATAGTCGAGCGAAGTCCCGTTGCCGAAGCCGGCGCAGGGGAGAAAGATACTGTTAGCCGAATAATCCCCTCTGCCACGGACAACATAGCCGTTCACGCCGTTCTGCGTCGTCCAAGTCCAATCGCAGTTGTTGTTGAGGTCTATAATTTCCTGACATGTCGGCATCCGCCAATCGCCGCCCCAATGAACATGCGCCGCATCATGTTCTGGAGCAAGCACTCTCTCCGCTGTTATCCAGCCTTCACTTTGCAAAGTTGAAACATCTTTATTGTAGGTTGGTGTATTGCTTGAGCTGAACGAAAAATTCGACGACGAACCATCACTCGCCACCCACTTTTGATTCTCCCACTTATAACCAACCGTATCTCCCCACCAGAAGTAATAGCCATAATCTTCCGGCTTTTCCGCACCAATATTCGTCGTCGCCCAATATGGTCCGCCATTCCAAAGTTGAACCTTATCATGCGTGGTAATCTTCCACTGCGCATAAAGCGTTGTTATTGAAGTTGACACTGTGGATGATGCCGTTATCTTTGTCCCACCGCTTGCCGCCGTATACCAGCCATTGAATGTGTAGCCAATACGAGTTGGAGTAGGAAGAGAACTATACGTTCCGTAAACAGTATAAGATTTTGTCGCAGGCGACACCGTACCGCCATTAGCATCAAAAGATACGGTAACGGATTTAGTATTGACAGTCACAGTCTTAATGGCTGTCTTTGTTGTGCCATTGTATGTATAGCTCGCCTCAATTGTGACGCTTGCCGATGTTGCCACCTCAAACGCCGTCAACACACCTGCTGAATTGATTGAAGCATAGGTTGATCCACTCGAAATGCTCCATATGGGAGTGACATCACCGCTCTTACCATCATTATACGTTACAGTACAAGTGAATGAGGTGCTTTCACCCGTCGTAACCGATGAGGGGCCTGAAATAACAGCTTCACTAACAACTTTTTTGCGCATCCCCTCAGTAGAAGCACTGTAGTCACTTGTTTTCTTTGCATTGAGCGCACGAACCCAATAATAATATGTGACGCCGGGAACTGCCGATCCATCAATGAAGGATGTCGCGGAAATGGTTTCCAACAGCGATGCTGAAGTTATGTCATTCACGGTTGCGCGCCATATCTCATATGATGTGGCATTAGCAGCCACGCTCCATGTAACAGTCACTGCGTCAGGACTTGCATCACGCCCTGCCGTGACATTGGCCGGCGGAAGAAGCGGTTTTTCATCCATCTTGACCGTCGCCATAAGAATCATATTCGTATAGAGAATCGCCTGCGTGTCGGCCGTCGCATTCCAGATGACGTGCTGCACACCATTGACAAGGTTCGTAGGAGCTGCCCCGACGAACGTTTTAAGATCAAGAATGTCACTACTGTTTTCTTCTTTCGCAGTAAGCGAAACACTCGCCGTCTCGTCGGAAGGGACTCCAAAAAGATTAAATGTGATATCGACCAGTCCATTCCAAGGATATCTTTGCCGCGCAAAAAGATTTTCAACACGCAACGATGACTCGTCGATCCAATGAGCATAAAGTGTTGTAACGCCACTTCGCACATAACTTTCGGCATCTAAATGCGTACCGCCCTCGGCGGAGGTAAACCAACCGAGAAAGACTTTCCCCGAATATTCTGGAACAGGAAGTTCTGCATATTTTTCACCGGTATGGTAAACCTTGCTCGTAACATCCATCTGGCCTCCATTGGCATTGAACGAGACCGTAAAACGTGAAGCATCCACCTTAGGACGGAAGCCAGACACTCCCATCGAATATGTCGATGATGACGCTCCGTCGGCAGAAGATGCCGCTTGAATGTAATACCAGTAAGTTGTTTCGGGTTCTGCCGTTTCATCGGCAAACGTCAGTCCCTGCTGCCAATCACAAAGAAGAGTCTTCGACCCCTCTTCTTCTGACGCTCTCCATACACGATAATGCGTTCCGTTTTTCACGGCCGTCCAATAAATGACAACAGCATCCGCAACAGTCCCTTGTGTCACGGAAATTTCGACAGGCGCGGAAATACCGAAGAATCCCGCCATCGAAAGGCGCGCCCCGGTACGCACCTTACCCTTCAGCGCATCGACAGGTTCCGCCGCGGCATAAAGGCGATTGATGATATCCGATGATGTTTCGTTCGGATAATGCGCCATAAGCAGTGCCAATGCACCGACCACATGCGGCGTCGCCATTGACGTACCATCCTTATAATCCAAACCGTACGTCCCTAAAACCGTTGAATAGATATTGACGCCGGGCGCGGCGATATCCACATTTTGCGCACCGTAATAACTGAAATTGGCGAGCGAATCATCCGTATCACTCGCGGCAACGCTGACAATCGTCTCAATCGGGTAATTGCAGGGATAAAACGGATATTCATCGTTATCGCGCGGAGCCTCGCCGTTCCTGGCATTTCCCGCGGCACAGGCAAAGAGAACACCTTTTTGCGACATTTTCAGAATTTGTTCGTAAAGATAATCATCCCACTGATTGACACCGAAACTGCAATTGACTATTTTAATGTTCTTCGACTCTGCATAACAGAGACAAGTAATGGCATCGCTTGCCGAGCCTTTACCATCCGAATTTAAAAATTTAAGAGCCATAATTGACGCTCTCCAGGCGACTCCTGCAATCCACTGGCGATTGTTACCGGCAGCTCCTATGATTCCCGCACAGTGAGATCCGTGACCGTTATCGTCCATCGGATTTCCGGATAGATTACCGCCGATGCAGGATACCCCGTAAATATCATCAACGATGCCGTTCCCGTCATTGTCAATGCCATCTCCGAGAATTTCTCCGTTGTTGATCCAGAGATTGCGGTTGAGGTCGTAATGGTTGTAGTTGACGCCTGTATCCAATACGGCAACGGGAACAGACGAGGCATCTGTTCGCGTTCCCCACGCTTTGGGGGCACCGATTTTTTCCAAGGCCCATTGACTGGAATAATTCGTATCGCTAGGCACGGTCATGGTATTGGCCTCATAAATATGATCTGGCCTGATAAGGCTGCACGACCCGGTCGATTCAATGCTCATTGTCATCTGATCGACAAGATCGGTCTCGGTGTCTTCTGCTTCAATGATATAGACAGGATTCCCATTTCGGTCCCGCATCAGTTCCCGAACGACCTTCAGCCCTTCCGCCGCCATTTCCTGCACGAACGTAGAATAATTCTTCCCTGGCATCAGTGTCGCTAAAACGCGGTTCGGCGTATAGGCGCACATCGACATTTCTCCGGACGAACTTGTCGTCAGTTTCACCGCATACATCGTGTTTGTTTGCGTCGTCGAGCGGACCACCCACGATTGAACAGATTCCTGACCTGCCGACGATGTCGTCGCTGTACCGGCAGGGACAGAAGACGTCTGCATTCTTGCCTTCGGTAAAGGAGTAGACGTATATTTCAGAACCTGGCATCCGGAATAAGAACCAGGCGCTGCCGGATACGTATTTTGCGCGCGCGCAGTACATAACGTCATCACGGCGCAAAAGCATCCGAATGCTCGGATTCCAAAGAGACTATACTTTTTCATCTTATCTCCACATCAACCATGGAGACAAATAAGAGCGGGCGTGCCTCCTTCACCCGTGCTCTCTGTAGTGGCCGACCAAAGCCCGTAAGGATAGCATGAGTGCAAGAAACACGCCCGGCACATGCGTGTGCCGCGACGTACCCCTCGCAAGACATGTCGTTCCTTACTGAAAAGTTTGGTCGTTTCTACAGGACGAGCAAGTCCGCGGGTTACGCGTTCTATTATGTAGTATCGCGCTTCTGGGGTGGCGAGAGCCTCCACTTAGGTTCGCCGCATTCCTCTGCGTGATGGTGTGA
>SUVZ01000356.1 GCA_015061765.1 Lentisphaerota bacterium | reverse complement strand
TGTTCTGCCGCAGAGGTTCGTATTGTAAGTGTCTGACTCTTGCCACTCGCTCCCATTTTCGTTCTTGGCGCCAGCGAGTCCGCCTGCGCCTCCGTAACCGGCCGAACCCATGCCATTCCCTGCGCCTGGCCCATATCCGGTCTGCCTGTTGACCGAGAAATTACCGGAATAGGAAAAGTAGCTTCCGCCGAGTCCGCCGCGGCCATCGGCCGAAACAACGCCGCCTTCCGCCACCGTGAAGTCGCCGCCGACGGAAAAACGCGGTGCGCCGAGATTCGTCTGATCGCATGTTGCGATCAGCCTGCCGCCAGCGCCGACCGTAACCGATCCGGCAATCTGCACCTCGCCGCCCCATGACATCGTGGCGTTCGTCTCCGCCGCGTTGATCTCAAGGGCGCCTCCGTTCCTCAGTGTCAGATCGCCGCCGACCGTGATCTTGTTGAGGATGCGGCCAGCCCAAACCTCGGCAGTCAACATCCGGTTAGTCATGCAAACTCCGCCTACATCAAGACGGGCGTCGCCGTCTATCGTGAGATCGCCGCCGACCGTCACTGTGAATCCCTCCACATCGGAACGGACATGTCCACGATTCATCAGCACGTCCCCGGGGAATGTCAGAGCCTGCACGCCGACAAGCCGTCCGGAAAGTCCGTTCCCGAAAAGCTGATAGAGCAGCACTTCGTCATTGAAGTACACCGTACCGGGTTCGGCTCCAACGCAATTCCAGTCCGAATCGGCGAATCCCCTCGCCTGAGGAGTGTAGCCGGATAGAACGGGGCGCCCCTGATAAGTGCCCTCTGCCGCCGAGACATACAATCCCGTTGCCGGGCGCCTCGCTTGCGCTTCTCCGTCCACGTATATGGCTATGCGTCCGCCGCCTGCCGGGAAATGGTCGTATCCGTTGTCGTTCCGGTTGTGATACCGGATAAGGGGAAGGTCCGGGCTCGCTCCATTGCCGCCTTCGGCAGCGATTGTGCCTGTGCCTTGTATGCTTGCGGCATTGATCCAAATGCTTCCGCCGGCGCCTCCCGTCTCGTAATGTTCCCAATCAGCCTTCGTCGACCCGCCGTTGGCGAGAATCGAACCGTTCACGGACACCCGTCCGGACGCTTCAATGCGGACCACGCCGCCGCCGTCAACCGGATTGCCGTTTTTGCAGCTCTGCCCGCTGGAGCCCGCCGTCGTCGGCTCATGGGCATCACCATACGGATACTTGATGGTCTCGATGTAATTGAGACCGGAGAATGCACCCCGACCACCATGCGTAGCACCTGCAAACCACCACCCCGGCTGACCGGGCCCGGTACCGTTGCCGCTTGCGCCCGTACCCAAGATAGGCTTCCAGCCGCGGCGGCTGACATCTATCGAACCGCCTTCCATAACGGTCAAATCGACACACTTCAGCCATACGCGGCATTGAAAAGTCTCATTTGTGAAGGGTCCGGCACATGTGATCGTCGCTCCGTCGCGTACGACTATGCTATCCGCCTCCACCAGCGATACGGCATTTGAGAACACGAGCGTCGCATCGCGTTCAAGAACAAGTTCGCCCACCTTCGGCGTTGATGCGCTCACGAACACGGTCGCCCCATCGATCAGCACATCGTTCATCGAATCAGGCACTTTACCCGCACTCCAGTTATCAGGGTCGTTCCAGTCCCCCGAGGATGAACCGATCCACTTACATGGCTCGCCAAAGGTTCTCACCACTATTTCACCGTCTCCCGAAAGTGCGCCGGAAAGCAGGTGGGAATCCTTCGTGTAGACACCGGTCGGCAAGGGGTCGCCATCATCGACCACTAATGTATCGACAGTAATCCTGATGTTCTTTCCAAGTTTCAAGTCCCCTTCCGATGAAAGCCGCAAGTCGCGCACCCTCTGTTCGGGACTGGCTGAAGCATCGATCTCAAGGGTCGCGCCAGATGCCACCTTCAACACAGAAAGCGCATTAAAGCCATATCCGGACGACAAAATAACCGTTCCGCTTTTCACATCAATTTCACCAGTCGTTGGCGAAATGGCCTGAGTGAGGGTCAAAACACGGTCAGACTGCTGAGGATCCCATTCAAGTCCGGCAGATCCTTTGAACACGCCGTGAAATCCGAAAGACTTCTTGATGCCCGTCCCGACAAAACGCATCTTCGCCGGAGTTGCCTCAGGGCTCGTAAAGCCATAGCTGGTAATGCCGGCACGCTCAACCATGCCTGTAAAGCCGGTTATCAGCTGGTCATTTCCGCAAAGATCGATAAATGTCGGAATCTTGCCGTTCGAATCATTCCTCCAACTGAACAAATCGATTTTCGCCGGCAGCACGTTTTCGTCCCTGCAGAACACGTCCACGCCCGGATAAAGGTAGAACTCCTTCGCATAGACAGTATTCTGCTCATACTTCCCGTAGAAATGCATACCGCAATTATTGCAGTCGCTGAGAATGAGGGAGTTTTCGTATCCGGCCCGCAGATATTCACTGATCCCGCTTTCAGTACCGGCGGCTATTGGCTTGTGGAGGTGAAAATTCGCGCCGGATCCAGCCATGAAGAATCGTATGTCGCCATGGATCGAAAACACATACCCCTCGAAGTGAACGTCTATCGGGCTGGCGAGAGAACTCCTGATTTCAAAACAATCGTTCGCGTCTCCATTGTACACGTTCTTCTTGAATCTGACTTCTCCGGAAAATCCAGTAAAGATGATGCAGCGGGTTCGGACCGTGAGCCCGGCGCCTCCGCAGTTGGCGAATGTCTTGGAGACGAAAACAGGGATATCTATTTCTCCAGGTGATTTCACCCACAGCTGCGTGGCAAAGTTGTCATCGCCGCCCAGGTCGGCCAATTGGCGCCCCAGCGCTCCGCAGTTGTAGATGTACACATCGCTTGAACCATATGTGAGACTGCTCGAAACATCACTCGGCGAAGTGGAGATGAAATATCCGTCCCATCGGTATGTAAGGCCATTGGATGCCTCTTCTGCCCTGGAGGAAAACACACCCTTGAATGGATTGTCACAGTAAAGATGTATCTGCCCCCGTCCCGATTTTGCGATGCCGCCTTCTCCAGACACAACTCCACGCAGATGAAACGAACCTGCAATCGTACGTTCCCCCGATGCAGACAGACTTCCGAAATTCTTGAACGGTGTCGCTTCTGAGAAGATTGAAATCGGGTTGGAGATATCCACATCCTCCCGGGATGTCGACACGATACCTTTTGCACCAAGCGTAATCTGCCCACCGGTAAGCGCAAGTTTTGCCACACCTTCTACAGTTATACCTGCCACCTGAACGTCAGAATCCACATTGACCGACAATGCTGAATTGACGGTAAAGGATGCAGTGTCCTCCACGCCATTCGGGTAGCCGGTATCTGGAACCCAATTGGCTTTGGTTGTCCACTTGCCATCAGAACCGCCCCCCGTCCAGATGTAGTCGGCGGCAAACCCTGCTGTGCAGACTCCGATGGAGGCAATCAAGAAGGGTATCCTGCATTTGCAGAACGACTTTTCAGTAAGAGATTTCGTGTTCATCAAGTACTCCTTCACTTCATTTGCAACATATTTTATCAAAAGAGAAAAAATCTATCTTTTGCATTCTTTGCAAAAGAGATTGATATTTTTGCCGTAGCGATTTACACTGTACTTTAAATATGATACCTTTAACGCATGCAAAAAATAGGTATATTCATTGAACGGCAGCGGGCTTTCGGAAGAAAGCTGTGCGATGGAGTGTCACGATACGCCCGTAACCATGGCGGATGGTCTATGACAATGCTCGACTGGGACGATTTTTCACGTCCTGAGCGATTCAGGCTGTTCGATGGTTTCATAGCCCGTCTGCTTAACAAAAGGATATCCAATGTATTGAACGACACGGCAAGACCCGTCGTCAATGTATTTGAAACCGACGATTCCGGGAATGCAATCCAAGTCATGCAGGACGCCACCGCAATAGCCCGGCTTGCGGTCCGCCATTTCATCGATCACAGATTTGAGAATTTCGCGTTTTTCGGCCACGAAGGGATTCTTTATTCCGATCTCAGACGTCAGGCCTTTGTGGATCTTCTGAAAGGTGAAGGGTTCGAATGCAATGTATATCCAACCCCGCCAGCCAACCTTCGAGACTTTGAGTATTCGGTCATGAGATTCGAGAAATACTCCGCCAACGCAGAACGCAGGGCCATAGAACGATGGTTGAAGCGACTGCCGAAACCAATTGCCGTATTCTGCTCTCACGATCTCCGCGCCTACCAGCTGATAGAACGATGTCATGCGCTCGGCATATGCATACCGGACGAAGTGGCCGTGCTCGGCGTAGACAACGACGACCTGATATGCAACTTCACGGAACCGACGATTTCCAGCATAGATCCGAACGCCGAGACGATCGGATTCCGAGCCGCGGAAATGCTCGACACCCTACTGCGTGGCAGGAAAACAGACAACGCTGTCA
>SUVZ01000355.1 GCA_015061765.1 Lentisphaerota bacterium | reverse complement strand
GAGAATCTCGTGTCGTCCACCCCGACGTCAGCGCATGCGGAGTACTACATCGACATCGTGCGCCAGAAGCATGTGCTGCGCAAGCTGATAAACACGGCGCGCGAAACGGAGCGCAAGTGCTACAGCGGCGACGGACGCAATGCCGACGTGATTCTCGGCGAGGCGGAGACCGCCTTTCTCGGCATAGGCGGCGAGGCTTCGGTCAAGACGGACTGGAAGACCGCCGTGGACAACACGTTCCGCTCCATCGAGCGTCTGTTCGAGTCGACGGGAATGATCGAGGGGCTGCCAACGGGGTTCAAGTACATCGACGAGAAGCTGCTAGGGCTGAAGAAGGCTGAGATGATCGTCATCGCTGCGCGTCCTTCAGTCGGCAAGACTTCCTTCGCAATGAACATCGCCGAATGCGTCGCGCTCGGCATGGACATCAACGGCAGGCCGTTCGAGGGCGAGAACAACAGGCAGCACCCCGTGATGATCTTCTCGCTCGAAATGGACACCACATCCCTGGCGAAGCGCATGGTGTGCGGACGTGCGCACGTGAGCGCATGGCGCATCGCCCGCAACCTGATGACGCGTAACGAGAAGGCGGATGCGACCTCTGCGCTGATGCGAGCCGCAGGCGAACTCAAGGGCGCCCCGATCTACATCGACGACGCGAGCGGACTGGACATCTCCGACCTTCGCGCACGCGCCCGTCGCATGAAGCGTCAGCACGGCATCGAGCTCATCGTGATCGACTATCTTCAGCTGTGCCAGTGCCGAGAGGCTTCGAAGCAGGGCCGCCAGATAGAGGTGAGCCGCATATCCGGTCAGATAAAGGCGATGGCGAAGGAGCTCCAGATCCCCGTGATCGTGCTTTCCCAGCTCTCCCGTGCGAACGAGCAGCGCGGCGACAAGAACGAGGTCCCGAAACTCTCCGACCTTCGCGACTCCGGCGCCATCGAGCAGGACGCAGACGTCGTGATGATGCTCCGCCGCCCTTCAATGGTGCGGGCGACCCGCGACGACGTCGATACGCAGAATCTCGCCATCGTCGATGTCGCCAAGCACCGCAACGGCGAAGTAGGCGACGTGAAGATGAACTTCTTCCGCGACTTCGTCCGCTTCGGCGACAGATCCCAGAAGGACGAGACCGCCGAGGCCGAGGAGGTGCAGCGCCAGATGGACGAGTCCGCCCCTCCTCCGCCTGAGTATCAGCAGTCTGAGATTATCATCGAAGATCTCATGTGATCCGGAGGAGTGTTTCATGCTTCATGTAGTGGCAACGCCGATAGGGAATCTCGGGGATATGAGCGCACGCGCTCTTGAGTGCCTGAAGTCCGCCAGCCTCATCGCGTGCGAGGACACCCGCCGCACGTGGCAGCTGCTCTCGCACTTCGGGATACCGCGTCCCGAGATGCTGTCATACCGTCAGGGCAACGAGGAGCGTATCGCGGAACATGTTGTCGCCGCGGTAAGTGCCGGACGCGAGGTCGCACTCTGTTCGGACGGCGGCTATCCCGGAATATCCGATCCCGGATACCGGCTCATCCGCAAGTGCGCGACGGAGGGCGTTCCGTACGACGTGATCCCCGGCGCGAGTGCGGTGAACGTGGCTCTTCTCATGAGCGGGCTCTCGACCAGCTCGTTCGTGTTCAAGGGCTTTCCTCCGCGCGGGCCCGGTGCTCTGCGCAACTGGTTCGCGGAGGAGAAGGAAAGCGATCACACGCTCATATGCTATGAGTCGCCGTTCCGCATAGGGCATACCCTTGAGGCGGCGTACGACGTGTTCGGCGACCGCGAGGCCGCCGTCTGCATCGAGCTTACCAAGCTGCATGAACGCGTATCCCGCGGATATCTCGGGGATCTAGCCGCAGAGTTCAGGGATGCAAAGGTGAAGGGGGAGGTCGCGCTGGTGATTGCCGGGGCGAATCCGAAGTTCGCCCGTGCGGCGGCACCTTCCGAATAAGGGTGTCACGATGGCCAGAAACCGACTCTTGCTGCTCACTCCGCCGCTTCTCCAGCCGAACTGCCCGTATCCCGCCACAATGCATCTTACGGGCTTTCTGGAGGAGCGAGGTTTCGATGTGCACCAGCGGGACCTGTCGGTCAAGGTCGCTCTGGACGTGCTGCGTGAATACGGCGGCGAGGAGATCGAGGAGTTCATCGAGATATTGCAGGGCCCTCTGCCTGTCGAGGCGAAACGCGGTGCGAGCGGGATCATGGATGAACTCGCCATGTGGATACGCGACAACGTCGATCCTGATTTCGGGTTCTCCCGCTATGCGGAGCGCATTGCCGTTGCGGTGGATGATTTCGGCGAGGTCGAAAGGCGCGTGCGCAGACGCGGCGTTATGGACCGCCCTCTGGAACGCCATCTCAAGTCCGCGATGGATGAGGTGCGTCCGACGGTCGTCGGGGTGACGTGCCCGTTTCCGGGGACGCTTGTCGCGGCGTTCAAGATAGCGCGTTGGGTGAGGCGTAACCATCCGGACGTCAGGCTTGTGCTTGGCGGGGGATACGTCTCCACCGAACTGCGCGAGATGACGGATCGCCGCCCGTACCGATATTTCGACGACTTCATCCTTGACGAAGGCTATGCACCGCTTGCGAAGATGCTGAAGCCACGCACGAAGATATGTGCAGACGATGTACCGTCGTTCGTGAAGCCCAGCTACCGCGGCATAGACATGTCCGAATATTTCGATGTCGTCGAGACTGACAACTTCGTGACCAATCTCTGGAACTCCGGGCGGTGGCACCGTCTGATAATGGCGCGCGGATGCTACTGGCGCAAGTGCGCCTTCTGCGACGTGAGGCTTCCGTACATCGGATGTTTCCGCATGCCGGAGGCGGCGGAGGTCGTGGATGCCATGCAGGAGCTCGGAACGCAGTTCCACTTTGTCGATGAGGCGATGCCGCCGTCTCTGATAGAAGGCGTGTGCAGGGAGATATTGAAGCGTGGGTTCGAGTGCGAATGGTGGGGGAACATACGTTTCGACGCCGCGTTTACGCCTGAGCTCGTCAAATTGATGGCGAAGGCCGGTTGCATCGCTGTCACCGGCGGCCTCGAATGCGCGGACGACCGTCTGCTGAAACTGATGAACAAGGGCATAACCTGCGCTTCCGCGAAGCGTGTGCTGAAGCGTTTCAGGTCTGCGGAGATCGCGGTGCACGCCTATCTCATGTATGCGTTCCCGACGCAGACAGAGGCTGAGGCGCTTGGCGCGCTTGATTTCGTGCGCGGGCTGTTTGCGGAGAATCTTGTGCAGAGCGCGTTCTGGCACAGGTTCGCGTTGACCGTCCATTCTCCCGTGGCTAAGGACCCGGCGGCGTTTGGGATCAGCGTGCGCAATCCGCCGCCTGCACCAACACGTCCGAAGGGGGCGGGGGTGTTCGCCAGGAACGAGCTTGCTTTTGACGAGCCGGGTGCGCCGGACTGGGAGCGCATCGGACGCATCCTGCGCGTGGCACTCTACAATTTCCAGCAGGGGCGTGGACTCGACAAGCCGGCTTCATACTGGTCCCGCCGAGTGAAGACAGTAATCAGTTGCGATTCTGTTCAAGGTAATCTGCTATAATATGCGGCATGGAAATGAAAGTGTTCAATTCGCTTACGCGGCGTGAAGAGCCGCTCAAGCCACTCGCGGACAATACAGTCCGCTTCTATACTTGCGGACCCACGGTGTACAATTTCGCGCACATTGGGAACTTCCGCGCCTACACGTTCGAGGACATCCTTCGCCGTGTGATTCAGTTCAATGGCATGAAGGTGAAGCAGGTGATGAATCTTACGGATGTGGACGACAAAACCATCCGTGGCGCGAACGCCGCCGGAGTTGCGCTCACCGACTACACAAAGACGTACAAAGACGCATTCTTCGCCGATCTCAAGAAGCTCAACATCGAACCGGCCGAGATGTATCCTGCCGCAACCGATCACATCCCTGAGATGATAGATCTGGTGCAGAGTCTAATCGACAAGGGCATAGCGTACAAAAGCGACGATGGAAGCGTATATTTCTCTGTGACTAAATTCCCGGGGTACGGAAAACTCGCGCACATCGATTTCGACAGCCAGCGCACAGGCGCACGCTGCGCCGCCGACGAGTATGACAAGGAAAATGTAGGTGACTTTGCGCTTTGGAAGGCGTGGGAGGAAAGCGATGGCCCAGTGGGCTGGGATTCCCCGTGGGGGCGCGGCCGCCCGGGATGGCACATCGAATGCTCCGCGATGTCCATGAAGTATCTCGGCGAAACGTTCGACCTGCACACCGGCGGCATAGACAACCTCTTCCCTCACCACGAGAACGAGATTGCGCAGGCGGAGGCTTCTACCGGCAAGGAGTTCGTCAAGACGTGGATGCACTGCGCCCATCTCAAGGTGAACGGAGAGAAGATGAGCAAGAGCGCCGGGAACTTCTTCACGCTCCGTGATCTCATGGAGAAGGGCTGGAGCGGT
>SUVZ01000354.1 GCA_015061765.1 Lentisphaerota bacterium | reverse complement strand
TGTAGAGATACTTCACAGGTTCGACGAGCCCCTCGAACCCCATGTCCTTGGGAAGGCCGCCAACATTGTGGTGTGCCTTCACCGCCTTGTGTCCTCCGACTCCGGATTCGACGATGTCGGGATATATCGTGCCCTGACCGAGGAACTCGACGCGGCCAAGTTTTCTTGCCTCCTCCTCGAACACGCGGATGAACTCGCCGCCGATAATCTTGCGCTTCTGTTCAGGGTCGGTGACGCCCTTCGCCTTTTCAAGGAAGCGCTTCTCGGCGGAGATGCAGATGAGATTGATTCCGAACTTACCCTTGAATATCTGCCTGACCTCCTTGGCCTCGTTTAGGCGCATACAGCCATGATCGACAAACACGCAAGTGAGGTTCTTTCCGATGGCCTTGTGCAACAGGACGGCACATACTGACGAATCGACTCCGCCTGACATGGCGAGCAGCACCTTCTTGTCCCCGACCTGTGCGCGAATTGCTTCGATTTCGTTCTTGATGTATGCCTTGACGTTGAGTTTTTTGCCAACCTTGGCAAGGCGTTCCTTCTCGGCTTTGTTCATGGTAGTGATACCTTTCTGTATTATCGGCGCTATTTCACCGTTGGATGCGTATTATATCACATCCTGTTTTTGAGTGTTTGAGTTTTTGGATGTCCCGTATGGACTAAGGCGATTCGATTTGATAAACTCACGAGCAAAAATGAATACAGTATTTCTAGCCATCCTCGCTCTGCAGATATGTCTCGACCGGCGAGGCTTTTCACCTAACTCCATGGACGGACAGGCGGGCGGCAAAACGCGTGCCGCTCTCGCCGCGTATTGCGCCGCAAACAATCTTCCCCCGCCCAAAACCGGCGAAGAGGAATTTGCCTTCAAGCAGTATTTCCCTGACGAACCGGATCTTTTCACCACCATGGAGGTCACGAGGGAAGACATCGACTCCCTTACCAAAATCCCAGACACGCCGGCCGCCAAATCCAGACTGACAAGGATGGGGTATGAATCGATCAATGAAATGTTCGCCGAACGCGGCCATGTCACTCCTAACACACTCAGACGACTGAACCCGCATATAGACTGGGGGAAAATAACCGTAGGAACCAGAATCAGGGTTCCGGAGGTCTCACCTGTCGCGGTCGGGGACAAGGCCGCTTTTGTCCGGATTTCCCTTTCAAGGTTCACGGTAACGGCATATGACATAAACGGCAAGCCCATAGCCCTGTTCCCGTGCTCCATTGCGAAGAACCGAACCAAACGTCCGCCGCCGGGAGAAATCAAGATAATCACTCAGATTGCCAACCCCAACTATACCTACACACCCGACCACACCCAAAAAGGGAAGCGGCCGGAAAGACACATTTTCCCGCCAGGGCCAAACAACCCTGTAGGCGTGGCGTGGCTTGGACTTTCAATTCCTGGATACGGGATCCACGGAACACCCCTTCCCGAACGTATCGGGCGCGCGGAATCGCACGGCTGTTTTCGGCTCGCAAACTGGAACGCAGAAAAACTCTACGAACTTGTCCGCGCCGGAACCCGCGTGATTATCGAGCAGTAAATCCCCGAATGCATTTTTCCACTTCAGAAAGGGCCCGTCCGCGATGGGATATGGCATTTTTCTCTTCGGCCGACAGTTCGGCGAACGATCTTGCGTATCCGTCCGGAATGAACAGCGGATCATAGCCGAAACCGCCAGCGCCGGCGGACGACTCCGCAATCTGTCCGTAACAGCGCCCGACAAGGACATGTTCAGCGCCATCTGGATCGATGAGCGCCACACAGCAGGTGAAGTTTGCCCGTCGATCAGACACCCCTTCAAGATTCTTAAGAAGAAGAGCGTTGTTCGCGGGCGTGCTTGAAGGTTCACCGGCATAGCGCGCACTGCGCACGCCAGGTTCACCGCCAAGGGCGGCAACCTCCAGCCCCGAGTCGTCCGCCATCACCCAGCACCCCTTGTGCGCGGCGGCAATGGCGCGGGCCTTGATCAGGGCGTTGCCGGCGAAATCGGGGGCTGTCTCCTCTACATCAGGATCTTCCGGGCGTATCGTGAAGTCGGGAAGCATCTCGCCGATTTCTCTGAGCTTGTGCCCATTGTGCGTGGCCACGTACAGATCCATGTCAAACCGCCAATCCCGTATCCTCGGCTACACCGAGAACTATGTTCATGTTCTGAATGGCAGCACCCGACGCGCCCTTGCCGAGATTGTCGAAACGAGACACAAGCAGGATGCGTTCGTCATTTCCATAGACCGACACCTCAAGGGTATCCTTGCCGCCGAGCTTTGCAGAAGAAAGGAACCCTCCCTCGTCAGCGTTCTCGACAAAGCGCACAAGGCCAGTCGCATATGCATCCCTGTACAGGCTCTTGACGTCCTCGACGCCACCCTTCAGGTCCTTCGCAAAAATCGGGATGGAAACCTCCATACCGGAATAGTGCGGAGCCACGACCGGACAGAACGCCGGCGCGACGGAGAGCCTGCAAAGCTTGACGATTTCAGGCAGATGTTTGTGACTCTGTCCGAGTGCATACTGCCGTCCGCCGGCCATCAGACCCGAAACCGGAGCTCCACCATTCTCGTATTCGGCGATCATCTTCTTGCCGCCTCCGGAATAGCCGGTGAGCGAAAACGCCGAAAGCGAAATGTCGTTGGAGACAAGCCCATTGCGGACAAGAGGTTCGATCAGCGCAATGAATCCAGTCGCATGGCAACCCGGGTTCGCAATGCGCTTCGCCACCGCAATCTCCGCCCGGCGTCCTGCAAGCTCCGGAAAGCCATAGGCCCATCCGTCCGCCGTGCGGTGCGCAGTGGAGGTGTCAATGATGACTGTGTCTGGATTATCGATGAGCGATACAGCCTCGACAGCCGCCACATCCGGCAGGCACAGAAACGCCACGTCCGCCGAGTTTAACGCAGCGCGGCGGGACTCGACATCCTTGCGGACATCATCCGCAAGCACAATGACATCAATGTCCCTGCGCTCTGCGAGCCGTTCCCTTATCCGCAAACCCGTAGTCCCGGACGAACCGTCAATGAAAACCTTTTTCTTCATATTATCCTTTCGCCACCTTCCAGAGTGTGGCAATGGCGACGTATTATACCATTCTTTCTTCCATACTCATGAAACTGCACCATCATCATTCCCGTGATGGCTCCTTGGGACGTCTACCCTTTGCGGTACGTATATGCCGAAGAGTTATCTTTATCTCGGATGAATCGGGAAGATGTTTGAGCGCCTGAAGCGCATTGGCTTCCGCCTCATCGAAACGACCGAGACGAAGCAGCACGATCGCAAGATTGTTGAGCACGGCCGGCTCGTTCGGGGCCCGGACAAGACATTTCCTGAGATGCATCTCGGCACGCCCGTACTGCTTCTCGGTGAAATACCCCATTCCCAATGCGAAATTCGCCTGCACGTCATCGGCATCGGAGACAATGACCTTTCTCGCGTAGGAGCGCGCCAGCCTGAAATCCGCCCGTTCAAGACCAAGCTTCAGCCCTTCCCGTGGCGTGAGCCGCATGCCATCCTGCTTGCCTATCCAATCCATCCTCTCCTGCACCTTCTGCCATTCGGGGTTGAATCGATCGAGACGATCCGCCAGCGAATGTTCCATCTCGGAGGCTTTTGCGTCCTTCCGTCCATCAGCCTCATTCGCCCGCATGCGGCACATGCGGGAAAGACGCCACTGCCCGAACAGGAAAAGGCTGTTCAGTTCGGGATACCCTGCATCCATCGGATCTCCGTTCGCATAAAGACGCAGGATGCGCTCTGCGATGGAACGGGCGGATTCGGCATAGGGCTCAGCCTTTCCTCCGGGAAAGCCTGCCGTACGCGAAACAAGCCCCCCTGCCTCGGGCATCGGCAGATTGTTGCGCCGCCATAGTTCAAGGCCAACCTGAAGCGCAATGTTCGAAACGCAAGGATTCTTCGTTTTCACCCACGTGCGGAGTGCATCCGCCGCCCCGACTGAAAGCAGGACACGGTTTTCTTCATTCGTCTCACCCCGCAAACGCACAGCCACATCATACTTGCCAGACCTGGACATCATCGAAAGCGCCTTGAGATTACTTCCCCGCAACTTCGCCGCGACCTCCTCCGCCGCGTCAAGCGACCCGTCCGTGAAAAGCATGTTTGCACCATCGCATTCGGCGGCGGTCTGGCGGACGATGTCATTCACTATGGAAGCCATCTCGCGCACAGTGCCGTCAAACCGGAACGGAACCACAAGCGCAATCGCCACAAACGGTTCAATGCGCATCAACGGGCGCAACACCTTCACAGACAGCCGGAACGATCTCATCGCGCGCCATACGAGCGGATCGTCGTCATCCGCCGCTTCGGGAAACATTTCGCGCAACAGCCGTCCATAATTGCGGAAATAGACATCTACGGCAAACACGCACAGCACAAGCAGCACGGCAAGAGAAGTGCCGAGCATGCACAGGCA
>SUVZ01000353.1 GCA_015061765.1 Lentisphaerota bacterium | reverse complement strand
ACCAGAAGCCCGAGCATCACCAGATCGAAGTCCTTGAGCCGCGCCACCGCCTCGTCGAGCTGCTCGGTGGTGTAGACCGAATACGCCGCCCCGATCTTCTCGAGCGGATACTTGTAGATGTTGCCCTCGAACTTCGGGTCCGGGAGCGTCAGCACCATCACGTTCAGGCGCGGCGAAGCCGACTCCGCGACAAGAACCGCGCCTGCCGCCAGCATGGCAAACAAAAACCTCTTCATGTACAAAGTCCCTGACCTTCAGCGATTCATTGCTTCCATTTTATAGGAATAGATTTTACCGACGAACGACGCATTGTTTCCCTTGCCGCCCAGCACAAGCGTAATCGGCAGGGTAAACGGCTCGTCCTTTGAGAAGACAATTTCGGACACCTTCCTGAGTTCCGCACCGTCGAGGCTCGCCTTCGCAAAGTTTTCAAGCCCGTCAAACCGCCCCGTTTCGATGACGATGCGGTGGCGACGCCCGGTGGCCACCGGCATCTCCGACATGAAGACCTTTTCATTCGGCTTGCCGTTGTGCTTGCCCTTGGAGAAAACGACCTTCAGGCATCCTGTTTCAGAATCAACCTCCGCCCAGGCTTGCCCGCCGGCAAATGAAAAGATTGTACCAGCGCTCTTTTCCGTCGCCGAGAAATCCAGCGTGACGAGCCTGCGCGAAAAGCCCTCGCTGTTTGTGACGTGGACGGAAGGATCGACCGAACCCGTGGTGTAGACACACGTCCCATCGCACACTAACGCTCCGTCTTTGATTCGTGGAGCAAGTCGCCGCTGTGACGCGCTGTCAGAACTCGTTCGGTAATCAAATGAAAGCGTATCGCAAAGCGGAAACGGTTTTGTGAAATCGGCGGACGACACAAGAGCGTATTCTCCCGAATACTCAAACGCCCCCACATCGGCCAACGCACCGTTAACGCGCGCAACGCCCGCCGCGTCGACAGCATCTCTCGCAAACATCGTCTTCGCGGCATCGACAAGTTCGCTCGTCCTGAGCGGACGCAGATTCGCGCTCGAAACCGCGTTCGTGTTGAACGGCTTGCAGCCGCCCGTCTTTCCTTCCGAATCAAAGAACACCCCGCGGCATGGAATATTCGTCACCGCCGACGGGCTTGAAGGCTTGCCCTCCCGGTTTGCGCCGACGACCGAATCATTAAGCGCCATCGTGACGCCCCATCCATTGCGGACGGAGGCAGCTGCACCGCCACCCGAGACAAGAGCGCTGTTTTTAGCAATCGTGCAATGGGAAGATGTTCCGCCAAAAACGCCGCCGCCGCTGTTTCCGGCTGAATTGTTCGTGAAAAAGACCGATGTCGACGACGCGCGCACCGCGCCGCCTCCGTCCCGCCCGGCGCTGTTTCCGCCGACGCGGCAGGATTCGAGCGACCCGAAATGCGCACCGCCGCCGTCTCGTCCTGCGGTATTGTTCTCAATACGGGAGAAGAACACCTTCGAAAAATGCGAGCCGCCGCCGTCGAACGTCGCACGGTTGGCATTGACTTCAGAGCGCTCGACGTCACACATTGCAATGCCTCCGCCAGCCTCGGCCGTGTTGCCGAAGACTTTGCAGTCTTTCAGATTTGCATACGCCGCGCCGCCTCCGTAGAGAGCGTTGCCGTTTTTGATTTTGCACCCCTCAAGAGTTCCGCCCAGCACGCATCCGCCGAGACCGGGCCGGAAACTTTCGTCGAGTGAATTTCCGCCGGCAATCGTAAAGCCGCACACGCGGACATTGTGTTCATGTTTCATCGAGCCGAACGGCTTGAGCGTAAGCGTAAGCGCGCGAGCGCCCTTTCCGCCGCTGATGACCGTCTTGTCGATTTCACCCTCCGCAACAATGTCAATCAGCTTGTTGTCGCAGACGACAGGACCATATGCGCCCTCGGCGACTTTTATCACATCACCGTCGTTTGCCGCGTCTACCGCCTTCTGAAGGTCGGTGAAATCGGCACCTGCGGGAGCTACCCGAATTTCGCGGCCCGAACCGCGTCCAGGGAGACTGCGAGCTATTCTGGCGCGGTTCAAGCGGACAACTTCAGGCGCATTCCCGGAAAGAACGTATATGCCGGAAGCAAACTTGTCGAGGGCGACTTTTACCACTCCTTCCGTGCAATCGAGGGCGATTTCGTCGAACGCGCCAGTGATTTTCTTTGCATCCTTGGCTAGTTCGGTAACAGGAAGATCGATTTCAACTGGCCCCTTCGAACTGTTTACGAGAATCATGTACTTCGAGCCGTCGTAGGGATTCGTCATGGCAAGGCCATGCAGACTGCCTTCTGCGGCGGTAAAACGCCGCGGTGCGTCTTTGGCGTTGAGAAGTGACGGCGCTAGCGCCTTCAAGCGGGCGATCAGCTCCGCCATTTCATCCTGCAGTTGCGGGTTGTATTTAAGCCCCACTGTGTCGCTTTCGCGCCACGCATACCAAATAAGCCCCTTCGCGCCGTGGCAAACGGCCTGAAGCGACATGTTGCGCACCATTTCAGGCGGCTCGTGGCCGAACGCCTGCGGCACGAAAACAACCGGCGAGTTTCCGCCCGACGCCTCTACGGCCCGATCGACGAATCGTGAAACGGAACTGATCGGAGAGTCCTCGCCGCGTTCGGTATGGTACGGATAGCAATCGGGGGCAAGAATATCCGACAGGCGGACATTGCGCTCGAAATGATGGGGCTGATACGATACCAGGAACGTCGGATGATGGATATCCGCCTCGTGCCATGCGTCGTTGAGCGACTTTACAAAATCAAACTGCGCTTCCGCCGGCTCGTCCACCGTGTACCAAAAGAGCGCTGCCGGATTCGTGCCAAGCTCCGTCCCCTGGGCCATGCAGGCCGCAGGTGCACGGTGGGGAAGCTGCTCCCACAAAGTCTTTACTCCAAGATATCGCAAATCTTCGACGACACGCGTTCCGCGCCACGAAAAGATATTGAAGACGTTGAATCCGATATCGGCAATCTCGTCCCACTCGCCATTGTCGTTGCCGCCGACATGGTAGATGCCGAGCGGGAAGAACGGTCTGCCATCGACAATCATCGACATGTCTTCATCGAAATACGCGCCGCCGGGAACGTCCCTGACAATTTGGATCTCGCATTGCGACTGTGCCGCAGCAGCATCGCCCTTCCCTGGGAAAAGCTGCGCCTTGGCCGTGTAGACGCCGGGTTGAAGACTACGCGAGAGCTTCACGGGCACAAACGTCACGCCACGGCCGATCGGCGATTCTTTCCGCGAAACCCGAGCACCCTTCGAATCGAAAACCTCAATCGAGGCGCGTGGGTCCTCCACCCCGTCTTCACCTGTCGGGTAATATGAAAGCTTCAGCTTTACCTCGTCAAAACGGCGGGATTTCGAGAGCACATTGCGATAGCGCGTACCATGAAGCGTAAACAAGTCGGGGAGCGTCACGCGATGATTGAAACAGTGTCCACCCTTGCCGCCAAACTCCACAATCAGCTCCGCACGGACGCGGCCGCGCTCATTGACTGTGCATTCAAGTGCCGCAACGCTCGTGGAGGCGGCCTTTACGACGCAGTGGGAGACGTACCGGGAAGTATTCCCTTCCTTGACAACCTTTCCTTTTTCATCCTCCTCAATCGGGGTAATGAGAAGCGTGACTTCACCGGAAGCATCTTTGTCGGACGTATTGGCGCAGGTAATTTCGAATCGATTCCTCCCGGGGGCCGGCAACGGCGTCTTCGCCTCAACAATGGACAGGCCCATCTCAAGAAAAGTCTGGTTTGCCTTGAGGTTTTCCATGAATTCGCGGCAGTACCACGTGTTGGATGTCACAAGCACGATCCCCTTGCCCCAGCGTCGAATCATCAGCGTCGGCTCTCCGTGCTGACAGCGGGAAAGAATGTTCCACGCCGTCTTTTCCTGGTTCGGCACGGTCAGGTGATTCCAGGAGAAACCGTATTCTGCCTTGTTGGGGAAGAATAGTATCGGGTCAATCGGCTCTGTGGCGATGGCGGGACCGCCGTTTACGCATTTGTTCCGTCCGGCATCCACCTCCATTGCCGGATCCATCGATTTGTACCACGATAATCCAAAACATGGCGTCGGGTAGTTGGCGTCTATCTGGAAAAGGCATCCGCCTTTCTTTATCCATTCGGCGATTGCCGGCGCGTAGCGGTCCATGTCGATCGGCGGCGGTGTCGTATACGGCGCCTTGCGATAGCCGAACAGCTGCGGCGCGAACAGCAAATCGAATTTATCGAGGTTTTTGACGAGCCAGTCCATCTCGGTCGCCGACTCCATGATGTTCGTATACGCCCACCCGGCGTTTTTGAAGATGTAGTTCCACTGGACATTATGACCGTGATTGTTCCATGTCGGCAGCGTCGCGACCGAATACGGACGCTCTTCGGCGGCGGACGCCGCGCCCGCAAGAAGCAGCGCGCATAGGAGTATATGTCTACCCATGATTCTCATTACCTTTCT